>CAMYNE010000090.1 GCA_947259675.1 uncultured Pirellulaceae bacterium | reverse complement strand
GGCATTACCGTTTGACAACCAAAACTCAAGACAACAAGTCCAAACAGCAGAGTTAGTAGCGGTAGTTTGAGTTTCATCGAAATTTGTGCACCCAAAATGTGTCAAAATGAATATGGCATTGTCGAATAAGATTTTGTTATCCAGAAAAACCGTACGGGCCGTTAAATTGTGGTGACGCGCGACTCTCAAATGGGTTTGACAAATTCAAGTCCTTGGCGGGTGGACTCGAGCCTTCGATTGGCGACGTGGTATTTGGCTGGTCATTAGGATTTTGCGGCGGCGGATTCAATACCGAAGGCGACGGAGTTATGCGGGTTGTCCCCTCCCCGGAAAAACCTTTGGTCGCTGCTGGCAACCGCTGATTCGGTACGTATTGTGGAACAGATGGCTGAGCAATCGGCGAATAATTCTGGCTGGGGACATAATTTGGAGTCGCATTTGAACCGTAGGCTGGGGGCGACGAAAAATTGTGAATTACCTCGGAGTGTCCGCCGTATCCAAAGTTGTAATTGCCTGGATTTTCGCGGACCGGCGCTTCGACAGAACCACCGTGATAAAAATCATGGTCGGAAGGAGATTGGCTTGATCGCCCTGGCCCCGTTGATACTCCTGCGTTTGTCGGACTGATGAATTTCGGGGTGATCAAAAAGACCAATTCCGTTTCGGTTGTTTGCTCTGATGTATCGCGAAAAATGGCTCCGAGCCCCGGGATATCCATCAGGCCAGGGATGCCTCGAACAATCGTTTCCGTTTCTTCGCGATAGTCGCCGGCGAGCGCCAGTGTTTGGCCGGCCTTCATCTGAACTCCAGTATTCACGCGTCGAACGCGAAAACCGGGTGAGTTTGTTCCGCCCGATAGATCGCCTGCGACATCAGAAACTTCCGCTCGAACTTCAAGCATCATTTCACCATGACCTTGAATCAGCGGAATGATATCCAATTTGGTTCCGAAGGCACGATATTCTAAAGACGTACCTCCAAAATTAGTTGAGATTTGAATCGGAACTTCTCCACCGGACAAAAACTCCGCAGATCTGCCGTTCGAAGTAACCAGGGTTGGTTCGTCTAACAATTTCGCGAGATTTCTTTGCACAAGTGCTTTCAGAAATACATCCAATGCAAAATCATCATTCAAAACACCAAATGACAAAGTCTGTGCCCCGGTTCCTGACGTAACTCCAGCGCCACCGGCATTTTGAATCAGTCCGCTAATACTCTGAACGACGGCAAATTCGTCGCCAAAAACTGACCAATCAACACCCAACTGTCGCAGTTTTTGACGGGATACCTCGTAGACTCGAACGTTGATTGCGATCATTTGAGAACCGCTGACTGTCACCTGATTGATGATTTTTTCCGGAAAGAAGTCGTTGGCGATTTCAATCAAATTGCTGACCTCGTCCGCAGTTCCCATTTCCCCGCGTAAGACAACGCCTTGATTCAACGCATGTACTTGAATGACAGCGTTAGGAAAATGTTGACGAACAGCTGCTTCAAGACTCCGAACATTGTGCCGCACATGAACCGTGATCGCTTGCAAACGCTTTGCCGGATCACTCACCGTTAACGTAGATACACCTGGAGTCAGGCCGATAATCATGATCTGATTCGGGGCAACCGGCGACGCACTGGTGACACTCGGATTGCCCACCCACAGGTCCGGGACGCGATAGCTGAAGTCCAGCACATAGTTACTGCCAGCTTCCAGGAAGATGGTATTCGTCATCGGGCCGATGCGCATCCTGGCGGAGGCGATTTGCTGGCCGTCTGATGTCGAACAACAAAACAACGCCGTAACGACAAGCAATTTGTACTGCCAGCCTAATGTCTTAACTTCACTTAAAGTTTGCATTGGTCGTTCCCATGCGCGGTTGTAATCGGCAAAGTGGGAAATCACGGAGACCGTCTCATTGTCTCCACCGTTCAAAACGGCTTACAATCACGTTTTCATCTATCGCGAAAACGAATTACCGTTACATTCGAGAAAGTCCTCTCAAACGTAATATTCCCCCTGAGTTGAATAATCGGCAATTAACAAACGGCTCTTAACGTTAAGTTGTCGGTCTCGACCCGAACTGCTAACAAAGCGATGCATCTGTTGGGGCTTTGAGACTGAGTATTACAGCCAGTTCGCTATAAGTAATGAAGCGTTATAGGAGGTGATCTCATGCCGCGTCAACGCAGGTGATTCTCTGCTGGTGGCTGCACTTTCGGTTTCCCGAAAATACAGTTGGTGGGAGAGGCGGGTGCTTCTTTCTGCCGTTTTTTTGGCGGGATTACTTTGGCAGTGTATAGACAACTTTGCCGCCGAGAATTGTCAGTTCAACTTTGGTCTCGAGAATTTCATCATCCGCACAATCCAGCAGATCATTCGACAGCACAATAATGTCGGCCAATTTGCCAGGAATCAAACTACCTTTAAGATTTTCTTCAAAAGCTGCATAAGCACAGTCGATCGTGTACGAACGCAACGCTTCTTCTCGAGTCATGCATTGTTCCGGAAAAAACGAAATATTATCTGCGATCTTACGGGTTACGCTTGCATAAAAAGAAGGAATGGGGTCAACATCTTCCACTGGTGCATCAGTGCCGTTGGTTACGACCGCTCCGGAATCCATTAACGAACGCCAAACATAGGCACCTTCTTTAGAACGCCGCATTCCCAATCGTTTCGGCACGAAGATCGCGTCTGACGTACAGTGGACTCCCTGCATCGAAGCGATTACACCCAGGTCTCCAAATCTGGCGATATCATCCGGATGTAAATGTTGAGCGTGCTCGATTCGCCATCGCCGGGAGATGGCAGTCGGGTGCTGCTCGAACAATTCTTCGCAAATATTGAGCACTTCCCGATTTGCTCGATCGCCGATCGCGTGAACACACAATTGAAAATCATTTTCGATCGCCAGTTCAGCCGTTCTTTTGACGGACTCGACCGCCGCCGTATTCAAACCGGAACTGGTTGGCATATCCTCATAAGGTGCCAACAACCACGCACCATGAGGACCGAGTGCACCGTCGATGGAGCGTTTGAGTGCACGGCAAGTCAGAAAATTGTCGGCGTATCCAATCATCTTGTAGTTAGCCAGCCGCCCATTCATCGACTCATTGTTATCGCGAATCATCACCCAAAGTCGAACCGTCAAGCGTCCGCCGCGAGCAAAGTTTCGAAGGACGTCGACTGTTCGCATATTTGAGCCAGCATCTTGAAAGCTCGTGATGCCTTTGCTCAAACATTCCTCGCCTGCAAGTTCGATTGCGCGACTCATAAATGCCGCTCGTTCTTCCAACGATTTTTTTGACTCGTCACGAGCCCGCGCGCGTGCGACCAATCCTTGGGCCGTTTCACGAAAGACTCCGATCGGTTTTCCGGATTCGTCACGCAAAATCTCACCGCCAGCTGGATTGGTTGTATCCTGGTCGACACCTGCCAATTGCATCGCGTAACCATTAGCGAAGCTCATATGGCCGCTGGCGTGCGTAAGCAAGACGGGATGATTCGGCGCAACTTTGTTAATCGCCGCATCGGTGGGATAACCTTCCACGTTTGGTGAGGGCGGTTTGTCCCATTTTGACTGATGCCAGCCTCGCCCAACGATCCACTGACCGGCAGGTGTGGTCTTGGCCGCTTCTTCAACTTGACTGACGATTTCGCCCCAATTCTTGGCCTTCATCAAGTTCAACATCATCATCGATTGGCCCATGCCGATAAAATGCCCGTGTCCTTCGATAAAGCCGGGCATGGTGAACTTGCCATTGAGCGGAATGACTGTTGTGTCCGGCCCGATGTATTTGTTGATCTTCGCGGCGGACCCCACGGCGATGATTCGATCTCGTTCAATTGCAATCGCCTCGACAATCGGTTGACTTTGATCCATGGTGACGACCTTGCCGCCAGTTAAGACCAGGTCGGCGGGAGGCACTTGGGCTGTCCCAATCGCGACCAATCCATTGACCAGGAAACAGCAACACAACCAGACACAAATATTTCTAAACATCGGCTTACCCATAACTCAAACAAATGTGCATCGCTTTCCTGGTCTCGATCGACCATCGGAAAGCAAGTATGACTTATCCATCCTGGAAGCTTCATTCTGAAGCTGCCCGACGACGAATCCCTCGGGGATACGTTAGTTGCTCCTGGCAATTCAGCTTCGAAGATTCAAACGAGTAACTCTATTTGTACGTACTCGGAAGCGTTCGCACAACAATTCGCTGAATTACTTCGATAATTGAGTGTTTTAAGAACCGAGTGAGCTTTGGTTCATATCCTCCCACGTTTAGGATATAGGCGTTCGACCCACATCCTTGCCGCCGGGACCCGTTAGATGATTCAAGCCGCCTTGAAGAATCCATATCTTGTCGTCGTGCTCGCGCTTGGCATCGCTGTACTTGGTGGATTTTCATACACGAAAATTCCTGCCGACCTGTTGCCCGAATTTGAAACCTCTGCAGTTCAAGTCGTTTGCTTTTATCCGGGTATGCCGCCGGAAGTGATGGAAAAAGACATCATGAGTCGGCTGCAACGATGGACGGGCCAGTCAGTTGGCATCGAACATCAAGAAGCCAAAGCGATGCAAGGCGTCTGCGTCGTCAAAGATTTTTTTCGAGAAGGCATCTCGATGGACACCGCGATGGCTCAAGTAACGAGCTATGCGATGAGCGACATGTATTATCTACCGCCCGGTACTGTCCCGCCGATGGTTATGCCTTTTGACCCTACAGCATCCGTTCCATTGTGCCTGGTCGTTGTATCCAATCCTGAAATGAATGAGCAGGAATTGTACGACATAGCGTACTACGAGCTTCGTAACAAGTTGCAGTCAATCCAAGGCGTGATCGCGCCAGCGGTTTACGGTGGCAAATTGCGACGAATTCTCGCCTACGTAAATCCAATGCAGCTCGAGGCGTTCGGAGTTTCGCTGATGGATGTCCAGCGATCGTTGATGGAACAGAACATTTTGATTCCGGCGGGTAGCGTTAAAGACGGCTCACAGGAACTGCAGATTTTTACAAACGCGAACGTCGACACCGTCGATTTGCTCAATGACATTCCGATCAAGAAGGTCAATGGCCAGTTTGTCTACATGCGCGATGTCGCAGACGTTCAAAACACCAGCCAGATTCAATCGAATATCGTTCGCGTTAATGGGTCTCGAAAAGCTTACATTCCGATCTATCGCCAACCCGGCGCGAACACGATTTCGATCGTGAAGGATATCAAAAAACAGCTGCAGACGATTGAAAACCGCCTGAAAATTGAAAGATCCGAAGATCCCAAAATGCCGACGCTCGTGTTGAGTGTCGCGATGGATCAATCGGTAGGTGTCGAGCAGGGCAATCGGTCGTTGCAAATCGCGGCTGCATTGGGTGCCCTGCTGGCGGGATTGATTGTGCTGATCTTTTTGCGTTCGATTCGATTCACGTTTGTGATCGTGCTCGCGATTCCGATTGCAATTCTGTTTTCGATCTTTGGAATGTATCTGTACGATCTTTTCGGTGGCAGTGCATCCATCAACGCGATGACGTTGGGCGGTCTAGCCCTGGCGATCGGCATTCTGATCGATCAATCGATTGTGGTCCTTGAAAACGTGATTCGTCACAGTCACATGGGTAAAACGGCAATGCAAGCCTCGTTGGATGGGACGAAAGAAGTTGCCCTGCCGATGTTTGTCGCAACGTTGACGTTCGCAATTGTCTTTATGCCAGTCGTTTTTCTGTCCGGGATGGCGAAGTTTCTGTTTCAACCGTTGGCCTTGGCTGCTGTACTGGCCATCTCCGCGTCTTACTTGCTCGCAATCACAATGGTGCCCGCGTATTGCTCCCGCTTTATGAAGCGTCAGCCTCACGACGTTGAACAACTGGGAAGATTCGGCAAGGCTTACGGTGGGTTGTTGAATACCGCAATCGCCGCTCGATACCTGATCGTGTTCGGGTCATTAGCGGCATTTGGTGTGGCAGCCTGGTATATGACGACGCAAATGGGTCGGGAATTGTTCCCGCAAGTCGACTCCAGCCAGCTGACAATTTATGTTCGCATGCCCACAGGGAACAGAATCAAAGAGACCGAAACAACAATCATGGAGATTGAAGACGAGCTCATTGCAATTGTGGGCGAACCGGATCCTGGATACGCCGTCGGTCGCGAAGGCAATCCTCAATCCGATTGTTCGCTGCTTGTTTCCAACATCGGAGTCTTGCTGGATTGGCCCGCGGCGTACACACCGAACGCTGGCTCTGCTGATTCATTTATGCTGGTTCAAACGAAAGGCCGCAAGAAAAACATTTTTGAGTACGTCAAAGAAATGCGGGCGAAGTTAGCAGAAAAATTCCCCGATGTTGATTTCGCTTTTGATACCGGTGGAATGATGACCGCCGCGTTGAATATGGGCGAACCCTCCCCGATTCACTTTCAAATTCAAACTTCAAAACTCGATTCGGCAGTTGAAATTGGGAACGAGATCGTACGGCTGGCGAAAGAAGTTGAAGGCACGGCTGATGCGAGGATCGCCCAGCGTTATGACAATCCGGTTCTGGAAGTCAATATTAACCGCGAAAGGGCGATGGATTTCGGCTTGTCGGTCGAAGAGGTCATGAAGAATCTTATCGCCGCGACCAACAGTTCCGTCAACTTCCAGCCGGCATTCTGGATCGATAAACGAAAGGGAAACCACTACTTTCTTGGTGTTCAATATCCCGAAGACTTGCTGATGAGTGTCGATTCGCTGCGTGACATTCCGATTCGCGGCGGAAGCAGTGGAGCTGTTCGCATGCGGGATGTGGTTTCTTTCCATCGCAGCGAAGGACCGGCACTTATCAATCACCGCAATATTTCTCGCGTTACCGACGTCTATGTCAACGTGGTTGAAGGCTACGACGTTGGCACCGTTTGCCAAAACATCGAAGACAAAATCGTTGCCTTTGGTGCCAAGCCGGATAAAGACGAACGGGGAGCCATCTATCGCTTGGGCCAAATCTCACAAAAAGACATCGATGACGGAGTGCAGCCTGCTGACAGCTGGCAAAAACAACCACTTTCAGATCAATCGAAATACAAGGGTCGCACGGTGCGAATGATGGGAGAAGTTCGAACGATGCGCGAATCGTTCACACAGTTTGCCGGCGGGCTGGTTATTGCCACCATCCTTGTTTACCTGGTGATGGTCGCATTATTCAAGAGCTTCATCGACCCGCTGATTGTCATGCTGGCAGTACCACTCGGTTTTATTGGAGTCGTGATTGCTCTGATCTTGACGAACACACACCTGTCGATCATGTCGTTTATGGGCATCATCATGATGGTGGGAATTGT
>CAMYNE010000089.1 GCA_947259675.1 uncultured Pirellulaceae bacterium | reverse complement strand
GCCCGGCTGGTCGGATTGACGGAAAGCCAGGCGCGCACTGCCTGCCGGCGCCTCGCCAGCCATGCCATCCCCTGTCTCGCTATTGGCGACGACGGCGCATTCAAGGCCATCCTGATTCAATAGGCTTGGCCTAAAGTTCCGGCGGCTCCACATCCGATAACGATGGGAATCCACTGCCAATTGCCGAATTGGTTTCGGATTTGGACGTTAATGAAAATACGAGCCCAGGTTCTGAAACAACCGAACTTGAAATTGTCGAAGGCGAACTTGTCTTGATGGATGGAATTGACGAACGGCAGTTTGGATTTACGAAGTCTCCGAAGTCAAGAGTACTCACACCAGTCGCGGTGGAACTAGAAGGGATTGCCGCAAACGGCGGAGCGGTAGGAGCTGTGGTGCTGGGGATCTGGGCGATCCTGGGTTCGTTTTTGACCGATTGGAGTATGCTCAACGGTATTCTCGGGGGGATATTGGGCCTGTGGGGTTTGTCATCAAAACGCCCTCGTTTGGCCTGGATCGGAATCATCTTGTGCCTGATCGGTGGCGCCCTGTCAATGGCCGGGATTAGCGAGATGATTGAAGTTTATCTGAGGACTCGCGGTGAAACGATGTAGGCGGTTGAAAACGGAACCGCGATCCAGATAATTGCCAGCATGGCCAAACTCTATTTCTATTACGCAGCAATGAATGCTGGAAAAAGCACGACCTTGTTGCAGTCGGCTTACAATTATGAGGAATGCGGGATGAAGGTCCTGCTGTTCACTCCTCTGCTCGACAATCGCGCGGGTGTCGGCCAGATTTCGTCTCGATTGGGGCTGACGCGAGAAGCGATAGCTTTCGACAAAGATCACGATTTGTTGACGCACATTCAATCTGAGCATGCTACGGAAAAGATCAGTTGCGTGTTGTTCGACGAAGCTCAGTTTTTGACGGCGGCCCAAGTGCTTCAGTTGACGTTGGTTTGCGATCGAATCGGGATTCCGGTGCTCTGTTATGGGATACGCACCGATTTTCAAGGAGAGCCCTTTGAAGGCAGCAAGTATTTACTTTGCTGGGCTGATGAATTGGTTGAAATCAAAACAATTTGTCATAGTGGCAAGAAGGCGACCATGAACGCCAGGTTGGATGCCGACGGGAATCGAGTCTGGGAAGGCGAACAAGTGCAAATCGGTACGAATTACACGTCGCTCAGCCGTAAAGAATTTCAGCTCGAGCGCGTTTCGCCCGTGAACTACAAACCGGGTCAGCCTGCGAATAAGTAACGATGCAAACACTTACCGGCGACCGTATTAAGTTTGGCAGCGCCACTTGGCAGATAGTCTCATAACCCGATACAGGAAATTCGTTTAACCGCGTGCCCATCGGGCCGCGGATTGCCGGTTCAAGCGCGCGGGGCGTTGCCCGAATGGTACTTCTTTACGGCGACTCGACACCCTCTCCCGACGACACGTGAGGGTCCGGGAGAGGGGAACTAAAAGATTCCTTGCGGAACCCACAACCCTCACCCGACGCCGAGACGTCGACCTCTCCCAAACTTTGGGAGAGGTTGGGTTGCCGCTATCCACTTAGAGTCCTCCCGAGACGTCCAATATGGCGCCCGTTGTATAAGAGGCTTCGTCTGAGACAAGCCACATGATGGCGTTTGCGATTTCGACTGCTTCACCGCCTCGTTGCATCGGAATACGGGACTTAACCCGTTCGACGCGGTCTGGTTCGCCGCCAGCTGCGTGGATGTCGGTGATCGTCGTGCCGGGACGAACTGCGTTGACACGGATTCCCTCGGTGGCGACTTCTTTTGACAAGCCGATGGTTAGCGAATCGATGGCGCCTTTTGACGCGGCATAGTCAACGTATTCATGCGGTGAGCCAAGTCGGGCTGATATGGACGAGAGATTTACAATCGATCCGCCTCGCCCACCGTTGCGAGTCGACATGTGACGAACCGCTTCACGGGCGCAAAGAATACTGCCGATAACATTGGTATCAATAATCCGCCGCAGTCGCGGCATTTCAACATCTTCCAGGCGGGATTGCAGATCTAACACACCTGCGTTGTTGACCAACGCGTCGATTCTTCCAAACGTGCTGATCGCGGTTTTCCAAAGACTGAGCACGTCTGTTTCAACGGAGACATCGGACTGAACGGCCATCACTCGACGGCCCTTATCCTTGGCAGAAGCAACGACGGTTTCGGCGGCGGATTGGTTGTTCAAATAAGAAAAGCAGACATTGAATCCCTGTTCTGCAGCAAGAGCAACGACCGCCGCACCGATGCCTCGGCTGCCACCGGTGATCAAAATTGAACGTTGTTGACTCATGCAAGGGAAGCCCAATATGACAACTCGGTCCATTAGTGCGTGTCGCACGGACGTAAAGCGGTCGTGGCGCTCTGATTGCCGGGCGAAACCGACGAAAAGACGCCAAACTTAAACCAAACGCGCTCTAGACATCAGACAAAGGGTCCAGTGGTCCTGATGGAGTCCAGGCGATTGAAGGATCTCTCGTGTTTTTACGTAGATTCTTCGGTCGCTAAAGCTCTCTCAGAATGACTCTAGTCCCGCGACTAATAAATAACCTGTCACCAAAACCGTTGTGTTTTTCCTCGAAAATGGTTTTCTATCGGGAAATCGGCGGACTATGGTGACAGGTTAATTCGTGTTTGCGGGACTAGGTTCATTAACAATATTTCTCGAAAGACACTTAATTCTCGTAAACGAAAAAATGGCACTCAGAGTTGACTTTGGAGACTCGCGTTCTTACGGGCGATTTTATCAACAAGACCTTGCTTGAATTTTGCCAGCGCCTCCTTCAACTTTGAATCCGAAAGCGCCAGGATCTGAACCGCGAACAGGCCTGCGTTTCGGGGTCCGCCCATTCCGACTGCCATCGTCGCGACAGGTACATCACCTGGCATTTGAACGGTCGCCAATAACGAGTCCATGCCGCCCAGTTCTTTGGTTGGAACGGGCAAACCGATAACAGGCAAAGACGTATGAGCGGCGACGACACCGGCCAGATGAGCTGCACCACCGGCGGCAGCGATAAGGACTTTGATACCTCGTTCGTCGGCCGACGTTGCATAATCGGCAACGACATGCGGAGTTCGATGGGCACTCATAACATTGACTTCAAAAGCAACGCCAAACTCGTTTAGCGCGTCGGCAACCGCATTGATCTTGGGCCAGTCACTATCACTGCCCATCACGATCCCAACGACGGGGATGTTTTCACTCATGTCTTAAACATTTCCAAGGGTTGAAGTGCAAATCGGCAAAAATCTTACTCTTAGTCGTACTCTTAAGATTAATTAAGACTAAGTTAAAGGTTGAGTAAGACTAAGATTCACTACGCCGAAAGTGGCGTAAAATCCATATCAAACGTTTGGGCGACCGGTTCGTAGGTTACTTTTCCTGCGTGGATATTGACCGCATCTTGAAGCGGCTTGGAGTTTGATGCAGCAGATAAAACTCCGCCATTTGCGATCTTGATCGCCCACGGCAACGTGACATTACAAAGAGCAAATGTGCTTGTACGACCGACGGCGCCCGGCATGTTTGCAACACAATAATGCACAACATCGTCGATGACAAAAACGGGGTCGCTATGAGTCGTCGGGCGAGTGGTTTCGACGCAGCCACCCTGGTCGACGGCGACATCAACAATCACACTCCCCGCTTTCATGATCTTCAGGTCTTCGCGCGAAATGAGGCTGGGCGATTTGGCTCCAGGAATCAGGACGGCGCCAATCACGAGATCCGCCAATACCAGTTCCTCACGGATTGTGTTGCGGTCACTGAAAAGCACGTTGACGTTGGCCGGCATGATATCGTCAAGATAGCGAAGCCGATCCATGTTGACATCAAGGATGGCCACGTCAGCTTGAAAACCAGCCGCGATTTTTGCAGCGTTGGTTCCAACCACTCCGCCGCCGATAATCGTAATATGCGCCGGTGCGACGCCGGGGACTCCGCCGAGTAGAATTCCGCGGCCCATTTGAGGTCGCTCAAGAAAACGAGCACCCTCCTGGATGCTGAGTCGTCCGGCGACTTCGCTCATCGGAGTCAGCAATGGCAGAGACCCGTTAGGGCCACTGAGCGTTTCGTAGGCAACGCTGGTCGAACCTGACTTGAGCATCGCTTCAGTCAGTTCACGGCTGGCAGCGAAATGAAAATACGTAAAAAGAATCTGGCCTTCTCGAATCAGTGGCCATTCCGCGGGGAGCGGTTCCTTGACTTTCACGATCATGTCGGAACGATCGAAAATCTCTTTCGCCGAATCAACCAATTCGGCCCCTTCGGCCGCATACTGTTCATCGGTGAGTCCGGAACCAAGACCTGCGCTTTTTTGGATAAGTACTTCGTGCCCGTGTTTTTTTAATTCGTGGACACCAACGGGCAGCATCGCAATCCGGTATTCGTCTTTTTTTATTTCTTTAGGAACGCCAACAATCATTTCCGAACTCAGCCTCAAGGGAATTGCGTTAAACGAACGCTTAACATTCAGCTTTTGATGGCCCGATTTCAACAAAACCGCTCATGAGACACAAGCACCTATCCAACGTTTTGGCAAGAAAAGTTGGCGGGTTAGTGGAATTGTTGACGATTGCCAAAGCCGCAGGGCCATTCGTCACCGATTTGGCCGTCAAATCACGAATCGCCACCGCGAGATGGCGACTTAATCACGGGATCATTCAAGACCTCGTTCGGATCGGTTTGACTGCGTTTTTCCAACACCAGGCGAATTGGCACCTCTCCAAAATCCAACGAATCGCGCAGCACGCCGAGTAAGTATCGCCGGTAGGTCTTGGGAAACGCATTCGGATCGCTGCATTTCAACATGATCGTGGGCGGTTGAATTCCGATCTGGGCGGCGTAATAGATTTTTGGGCGTCGACGGTTAGACATCGGTGGCGGGTGATGCGTCAAAGCGCTCTTGATGATTTTATTCAGGCGAGGCGTACTGATTCGAGACCTCGACTGCTTGAACAACATCTGCGCGTGATTAAGCATCCGTTTACAATTTTGCCCTGTCTGGCCAGTCACAAATGCAATCGGCGCATTCCACATCGTGCTGAAATTGTCACGAATGTAGTCAGCCCATCGTTGCGTTGGCATATCGTGCTCCATCATCAAGTCCCATTTGTTGACGACGAAGATGCAAGGTTTGTACAGATTTTCAATGTAGGTACACAGCTTTCGTTCAACCTTGCTAATGCGTTTGCTTGCATCGAACATGACCAATACGACATCTGCGTGGCGAATCGAACGGTGGGCTCGATGGGTTCCATAAAAATCGATATCGGTTTTGACGCTTTTCCCGCGACGAAGACCGGGGGTGTCGATCGCGACCATCGTTTTTCCATCAATTTCAAATCGAACGTCGACGCTATCACGCGTCGTCCCGGCAACTTCACTGACGATCATGCGTTCGGATTCAACCAGCGTGTTAATGAACGTGCTCTTGCCAACGTTGCGTCGTCCGACGATCGCAAACTTCATCTCGGGGCGAGCCGTTTCGCTTTCGTCAATCTCGCTTGGAGACGGGAGGTTTTCGATAATCCCATCGAATAGTCTGCTCTTGTGCCGATTGTTTTTGGCGCTAACAACAATCGCTTCACCCAACCCAAGCGAGAAAAAGTCATTTGCGTGAACTTCCCAGTTGTCGCCATCGCATTTATTGGCGACGAGAAGTACGGGCTTATCGAGAGTCCGCAGCCTCCTGGCGACGGTTCGATCTAAAGCTGTGACACCATCTTTGGCGTCAACAACGAACATCAACAGGTTGGCACCCTGAATACCGACCTCGATCTGAGCTTCGATTTCCTTATCCAACTCATCGACGTCATTGATCCCAATTCCGCCTGTATCAACGATCTCGAAATAACGATCGTCCTGTTGGAGCAAATGGATCATGCGGTCGCGAGTCACCCCGGCCATGTCGTCGACAATTGCGAGACGCCGTCCCACAAGCCAGTTAAAAATACTGGACTTGCCGACATTCGGGCGACCGACAATTGAAACTTGTGGAATGGGCATTGGAACGATTCGGAATACTGTGATGGCGATATTTTACGGACTCAAGCCAGATTCAAAAATGACTTCCGCAATTGGGAGCATGTTCGAGAGGGTGAAGTTCCTGCTGAGCCGAGAATTGCTTGATAGTTCACGGCTCGGCAGGAGCCTCACCTCCCAATTCGCGACATTGTCACGGACAATTGGTTCCGCAGCAATGAATACGGTTCGTTGACTGGCGAACCAAGCCAAGATTCTTTCAAATGGTCATGGATTGTCAAACGTAACGGACAATCGGTTCGAGCGATACATCGGAAAAATTCAAGCATGTCAGATTCTGGAAAAGATTCTCTATCCGACCAGCGAACCGGTCAGCCATTCGTCCCGGACAACGTCGCCAGAGCAATTCATCAACGGCTAGTCAGTCTGAAATCTGCGGGAATTACGGAGCTACCAAAATCGACTGGCAAATTAGAATTTCCGGGCCTGGTATTGGAAGAGCCAAAAACTCCGAGTTCGGCTCCTTCAATCGTCGCAGAGCGACCCCCATCAAAAACGATGGCGGCTTCCAAGCCGACCGCTCAAAAGGCAGTAAGCCCGGCGAAGAAATATGTGACCAAGCAACCGGCGCCGTCCGAAATCCCGATGGCCGGATATGCAGAGGGTGCCATGTTTCCGCCGGCAGAAAACTTTGGCCCCAGTGTACCCGTTGAAGATCGAGCGACACAGCTTGAGGTGATTCAACAGGAGGTCGCCGGATGTACGGTTTGCCCTGAATTGGCTGCGACCCGGAAGCAAACCGTGTTTGGAGTAGGTACGGTTAATCCGAGACTGGTGTTCCTAGGGGAAGCTCCCGGTGCCGATGAGGACCGCCAAGGCGAGCCGTTTGTTGGAGCGGCGGGGCAGCTTTTGACCAAGATCATTGAAGCGATGCAACTCTCACGTGATGAGGTTTACATTCTGAATACGCTCAAGTGTCGTCCTCCCGGCAATCGAAATCCTCGAGAACTCGAATTGCGGAACTGTTGCGATTTTTCCATTCGACAGCTGGAGATTCTGCAGCCCGAGTTTATTTGCTGCTTGGGCAGTATTGCGGCGAAAACGCTTTTGAACACCAAGCAGTCGATTGGCCGACTCCGTGGGCAATTCTACAAATGGCGTGGCAGCCGTGTTTTGGCGACCTATCATCCCGCTTATCTGTTGCGATCCCCTGACGCGAAGAAACATGTCTGGAACGACATGAAACTGATCATGGCGGAAATGGGAATGGAATAAATAATGCGGAATGCGGAGTGCGGAATGGGGTCACTTTTTCGGCAAAACCGTTATTTTCGGGGTTGGGCCAAAACGGGCTGATTCTTCCTGCTGGTTTAAAGTGGTTTTCCTTGCTCCCGTGGGACGACGCAATTACCATTGAGTACAGATACCG
>CAMYNE010000088.1 GCA_947259675.1 uncultured Pirellulaceae bacterium | reverse complement strand
AACGATATTCAAGATAAGTTCGTTGAAGTGCACGGTTTCTTCTATCGGTTTTGGAAATATCAATCCGAGTTTACGGACCAAGGAGACGGGCAGGGCGGGCAAGTGAGTCCATTGGTCATCGGGCTGGCTCCTGCCGTACTTTCCCCACGTGCGTTTATCCTGGACCGATTTTTGATGTTCATTTTGCTCGGACTGATTGTTGGCGTGATCGCCTTGGTATGGTTTTTTCGATGGCGCAAGCAGGACTCACCGACAGGTAAATCGTCGTCTCGCAAGCAATTGCCCGAAACCGTTGATCTTTCGACTTTCGATTCTGAATAGTCACCCACTTGCGTCGGTTCGATGACTGCGAGATATTCGCAGTAACCAAAATCGAAATCAGTGGAGCAAAATCATGAAGTCACCGGTTCGCGTTACCGTTACAGGCGCCGCAGGGCAAATCAGTTATGGGCTGTTATTTCGCATCGCTGCAGGAAACATGCTTGGGCCAGATCAACCCGTTATTCTGCAGTTGCTTGAAATAACACCTGCGATGGACGCGCTTCGAGGAGTCGTGATGGAATTAAGCGACTGCGCGTTTCCTCTGCTGCATGGGATTGTCTCGAGCGATGATGCCAATGTGGCATTTGCTGACGCCGATTATGGTCTGCTAGTTGGCGCATTGCCACGCAAACAGGGCATGGAGCGCAAAGATTTGCTGGAAGCAAATTCAAAAATCTTTTCCCATCAGGGTCAGGCAATTAATAACCATGCGAAGCAAGATTGCCGGATTCTAATTGTTGGAAATCCTGCAAATACAAATGCGTTGATTACAACGGCCAATGCGCCCAAGATCAAATCGGGTAATATCACCGCGATGACTCGACTGGATCACAACCGCGCGCTCAGCCAACTCGCCGCCAAGACTGGCACTGCAGCGAGTGAAATAACAAGGATGACAATTTGGGGTAATCATTCGGCGACTCAGTATCCGGATATCAGCAATGCGATGGTTGGCAACACACCTGCGAAAGAAATGGTTGATGAGACCTGGTATCGTGATGAGTTTATTCCAATTGTTCAACAGCGAGGTGCCGAGATCATCAAAGCTCGTGGATTTTCAAGTGCTGCGTCGGCGGCTAACGCGGCTATCGACCACTTTCAGACTTGGATCAACGGTACGAACGACGACGATTGGACGAGTATGGCAATTCCAAGTGATGGAAGTCATGGAATCGAAGAAGGATTGATCTATTCCTTCCCGGTAACTTGTAAAAACGGAGAATACGAAATCGTTCAAGATTTGGAAATCGACGATTTTAGTCGTCAACGAATGGACGCAACGATGACGGAACTCAAAGAAGAACGTGACGCAGTTAGTGAGCTGTTATAGTTGCTAGCGAGATCAGTTGTAGCAAAGTCAGCTGTTTCGACCACATTGATTGTCGTTTCGTAGTGACGTTGACTTTCGCTAGTAACTGTTTTAAAAAATTGAACCTTGGATTTAGCACTTTGAAATCATTGTCAGTCAGATTGTGACGACACGTGAATAGAATTAAGATCAGCCCTTTGGCCACCACACCGTTGAGCAGTCTTCAAACCGAAGAGACTGTTCTTTCTTCGCTGGACTATTTTGATAAATTCGCTGCCCGATCAAGCACCGATTTTTCGCTTTTCGTACCGATGCATTACGAAAAGAACTATAGTTATCCGCTTATCGTGTGGCTTCATTCCAACGGCGACGACTCTCAACAATTGCAACGAATGATGCCCGCGACAAGTCTGCGTAATTACGTCGGGATTGCACCTCAGGCGTGCATTGGCAACGAGCATCGTGGATTTTATTGGCAACAAGACGTACCGTCGATCGAACACGCGCATGAGTCGATTATGGCTGCGATCGATCATGCATCCATTCGTTTGAACGTCTCACAACGTCGGGTCTTTCTGGCCGGTTTTGGCGCCGGAGGGGAAATGGCGTTTCGGATCGCTCTCCAGCGCCCCGAGATTTTTGCGGGCGTTATTTCGATCAATGGACAAATTCCCAAAACGGAAACGCCTTTGCGAGACTTGCCAAAATGCCGCGATTTGCCGGTTTTTTGGGCCCATTACCGCCAGTCGGTCGAATTTCTGCAGGAACAGCTTTGCGACCAATTGCGTCTTTTGCATGTGGCAGGTTTTTGTGTAACTCTGCGTCAATATCCCAGTGGTGACCAACTTTCACCGACCACATTTTCAGACGTAAACGAATGGGTGACGGAAGTCATCCAGTCGCGGACCGATGCAAACATCGTACGTTAGAACGTGTGATTTCTTTAGCTGCGTGGGTACATCCGCTTGTTTTTGCCGACAAACGCGGAAATCCTTCCTAAATTGACTGATTTTTGGCTGCTGCCTGAAAGTAAGTCCATTGACACGATCATTCATAAATCGCTAAAAGTGTCCCCCCATAACATGCTTCCGGGTTACAGGTTATCAATGCGACGCGAACAAAAAAAATTCACAATCGGTTCCGCCAAAACGGTTTCCATCAACAAGCTGGTTCAAGACGTGATTGACTCCCATCAACCGGAGTTGTCCGAAAGGAATATCGTTATTGAAACTGACCTGGCGACGGTAAAAGCGGTTGCGGATTTACAACTGATTCGAACGGCATGCGACGCATTGATAAACCACGCCAATGAACTGATGAAAAATGGAGGCGAACTGTCGATCACCCTGATTGACGGGAATCACCAATGGGAACTCGAAGTTGCAGATAACGCAAGGAGATTTCCGACCTCGCAATTGGAACTTGATCTCATGTTTTCGGAACCCGGTTCAGAGGCGGACGAAGTACCAACGATTTTGCCTTTTCCGAGGTCCGAACATTTGCGAAAGGCCTATTCCGCGGCATCGTCTCATGGCGGACAACTGCAAACCTGGGACTGTCCGCAAGGCGGAACCGCTCACGTTTTGGTAATTCCCAAACGGGCCAGGTAATTTCGCTGCCTAACACACGGACCCGTGTTGAGCAGTTTTGCGAAAGCAACTAATAGGACAAGCGGAGCTATCAAGGATGATGGATACGAAAAGTTCATTCGGAAGAATCGCAAGCTGGTATCAAAGCAGTTCTCGAAATTCAAGAATCTCGTTAACCGTGATCCTCATCACGATTGTGCTCGTGCTGGTTCAGTTTGGCAACTGGCAGACCGCCACTCCCATGTGCAGTTTGCTGGACGATTGCCGTTTGCGGAGTGCTGATATTCAACGAATTCAACTTGCTCTCGGTCAATCGGGGCTCGACGAGTTCAAGATCGAAGGCGACAAAATACAAGTCCCAGTCGCTCAACGCGCAAACTACTTGAAGGCCATCACTGACCACGGAGCAGTCCCGCTGCATCTTCAGGATCAGCAGGATATGGCAGCCAATATCAACCCATTCATGTCACGGTCCCAGCAAAAAATAATTGAACGCAGCGAAAAAAAGCGTCAAATCCGCGAAATGATCGAGAGATTACCGTTTGTTGAGCAGGCCTGGTTTGAAATGGACATCGCCGAATCGCGATCTGCCTTTGAACCAAGTCATCCGACAAATAATCGGCGGCGCACTTGCCGGCATGGACTCAAAACAACTCGTCGTAACCGATCTCAGCACCGGACGCGCTTTTCCAAATCATGCGATGCCTTCGGAGCAATATCAGCAGGAAAGTTCAATAGATCCGAACGATTCCCGAAGGAGCTTTTTTGAGAACGAAATTCAACGAGCACTGAGCACGTATCCTGGACTCGATGTACAAATTCATTACGCGTCCGTATCAAAGCAGCAGTCGAGTTCCAATCCTCCCGCTCGTGCTGCATCGATCCCGAATCTATTAGCCGACACTTCAAAACCGATCGACAGAACGAGCGAAGATTCCGTTGGCGCAAATGGAATCGCGTCCATTGATGACATGGATGGTCCACCCGCACAGGAACCACCAACGCAGCTTACGACTGCACAAATCAAGATGTCTCAAAACATGTTGCCAATTACGGTTGAACGTGTTGCCGTGTCCATTACCGTGCCTCAAGCAGCGGTCGAAGCAAGATACGGTTCGGTCAAAGGAAAAACGCTGTTTGGATTTCCGCTTGAAGCAGTTCCACCCAATCTGCTGGAAAACAAGTTTGAAAAACTCAAATCGGAATTAATAGAGAAGATTCGACCTGTGTTGCCCATCTCTTCCTTTGACAATTCGGATAGCTACCCAATTTCCGTCGTCTTGAATCGGCATCCAAACGATTCAACGATCGCAGGATGGCAGCAAATGCGGGATCTGTTTCGCAGTCAATGGCCAACCGCCGCCGTGCTCTTGATCGGGCTGATGATGCTGGTGGTGGTTACCAAATCCAAGCCGGTGCCCCATCCAGCGAGCCACAACGAACTTCTGTCCATCGAATCGGCCGTGCACGAATCCAACGAGGTGGCTGACCAAGCCAAGGCAGAAGCGGAGCAACAGTTGAGCCGCTTGATCGAGCAGGATCCAGACACGGCCGCAAGAGTGATCAAATCCTGGATTCGCAAAGCAGCTTAATGGTCAATACTGTCCAATGGAAGTCAAGAACGGGCGAGTCATCCTGAAGATGATTGCTAGCAACCGCACTTCGCCAAAACTGATCCGTTTGATCTTGTCGTCCGACAGAGATTCAGCGAAAAGACGACTCCCAAAATTTCATGGACGGAATTAGCACGGATCGTCCCTTTATCTTTTTCGTCACGGAAGTCGTTTCAGATGAGACAAACTTCAACAAAAGACACTGTTTGTTTTTGGTTGCAAAGTGGCCTGATCGCAATCGCGTTTACGTTGTTTGCTTCGGGTTTCGCCTTTTCACAGGGCTATCGCGACCAACCTCCCCAAGTCGATCCAGAGACATTGTGGCTTAACGATTCCGTCAAACGCGACCCTGATGTTCAGTCTGCGAGCCATGAAGTCGGATTGCCAAACAACGCCGAACGACTGGCAGACAGTTCAAACAACATGTTTGCCGAGATCAGAGATGACGCTGTCGATGAATTTTCTGGCGTCGAGGATTCGTATCAACAAGTGGGAAGTTGGGGCGAGCGGTTGAAGCAAAAATTTGCCGGCGCCGATGTCCAAAAAATGATTGGTTCGTTGGCGATTGTTTTGGGAGGATATTTTGGTTTCGTTTGGGTGTGGCGGCGGTTTTCGCCAGGCGGGTCCGGTGGATTGCCTTCCGAAGTCCTTCAAGTTGTTGGACAAACGACATTCGGACCAAAAAAGACTCTTCAATTAGTCAGGTTGGGTACAAAACTTCTGCTGCTGATCAACGGGCCTGAAGGAACGCATCCAATTGGAGAGATCACCGACCCAACCGAAGTGGAACATATTACCTCGCTTTGTTCCGGTCGCGGAACCCGCGGGCAATCCGATAAAAGAACGGTTTTCAATAATCTGGTACGTCAACTTCAAGACAAGGCGCCCGCCGCAGCGCCGACACCCGTTGTTGCGCCAATCGTGCAGCCGCAAGTGATCGCGACCCCATTGGTTCAACAGCCAGCTGCTCCCAGTTCCAGCTCGAATGGCGAGTTGGAACAGATTTTGAGAACGCTGACGCAAGTCGTTTCACAGTCAAAACATCACAACGAATTCGAGGCGTGAGCTCGCTCGGCTTGAAAATAAGATGCCCTTGAATTGCAAAAAGTCGATCAATAATGCCCGTTTCATTTTGGCCAATCTTCGTTGGCTGGTATCCGGAATAAGGGTCAATGCTGGTTCAAGGCGGCTACAGCTCACCGTGATGGTAATCGTGTTGAGTCTGTCCGGACTCTCAGCCGGACAGGAAGCCGTTCCGTGGTCCACTGGGTTCTCCTTGAATCAACCTGCCGACGTCGAAGAAACGTACACGGCTTTCCCCGAAGCATCGTTGCCTTTGGATGCTGAGTCAGATGCCATCTCCGACGAAAATCATTCTGATTTTTCGGACTACCTGGCAGAGCAAGCTGAGCAACTCACATCGCGTGAGGGAACTGGCTCCACGATAAAAATCGCGTTACTGTTGGCGGCGTTGAGCCTTGCTCCGGCAATCGTGTTAATGACGACCAGCTATGTTCGCGTAGTGGTTGTGCTTAGCCTGCTAAGACAGGCCTTTGGAGCCCAGCAACTACCACCGACCCAGGTGATTACTTCTCTGTCTTTGTTTTTGACGTTGCTTGTCATGGCTCCGGTCTGGAATGAGATCAAAACCGAAGCGATTGATCCGTATACCGCGTCGTCGCAAGAAATGGAATGGAAAGAGGCTTGGCAGCGAGGCGTCGTTCCGATCAAACGATTCATGAGCCGCCAGATCAAAGCTGCCAACAACGGCGATTCGGTTGCAATGTTTTACAAGTACCTGCCGGAGCAATCTCAGCAGATTCCGGAAAGCATTGAAGAAGTCCCGCTGAATGTACTATTACCGGCGTTCATGATTAGCGAACTAAAAGTCGCGTTTCTCCTTGGTTTTCAAATTTACCTGCCGTTTCTTGTCGTTGATTTGGTTGTATCCACCGTCACGGTTTCGATGGGCATGCTAATGCTGCCTCCGACGATGGTAAGTTTTCCACTCAAGTTGATTTTGTTCGTGATGGTCGACGGTTGGACTTTGGTTGTGGGCATGTTATTGGAGAGCTTCGGTCCGTTTACGTAGGTATGCAGCTGTCAAATACGCTTTTAACAAGATCATTGGCCCGTCACAGTCATTGACGAAACATTCAAACTCAAGGAATTCACCCGTGAATCCAGAAGACGCTGTCGACATTGGACGAGAAGCCCTGCGAACGTGCCTGATCGTTGGCGGTCCGATTCTCGCAGTGGGCTTGCTGATTGGATTAGCCGTTGGTGTTCTACAAGCCATGACCCAAGTACAGGACCAGACTGTTTCGTTTGTGCCCAAGATCTTATTAATGATTCTGGCCCTTGCGCTGGCGCTACCGTGGCTATCGGAACAAATGGTGGACTTCACAAAAGAATCGTTTGAGAGTCCACTCATAAGTTTGTCGGGGAAATCGAGTTCGTTTGCTCCTTCCGTTGAGCTTCCGCGTGACGGGATGCAACCCAATGCGGATGGCGGCCAGCGGAAGGATGAGGTTGCATTTGGTCGTTCAACAAGTTCGATGCCGATGCTGGGGCAGAGCAACAGCATGCCCAACTTGACCAATCGCGCCCACAGTTCAATGCCAGTGATGGGCGGCTTGAAAAAATCGTCGGCACCTCGAACGGCTGATGCTCAAGTTGAGGAGCGGACAAAGTAATTATGGAGTTGGCCGTTACATTCATGTTGGTCATGGCCAGATTGATGGCAGTCATGATGACGGCTCCATTGTTAGGCAGTCGCGTTGTCGGGCGTATGCCTCGAGTCGGAATCGCATTTGCGATTACGATAATCGCTTTGCCGCTGGTGGACCCGTCGATTGTCCCTCTTGAGCCAGGCTCGATCGTTTCGGCCCTTCTCTCGGAAATTTTGATCGGCGCGTTGCTGGGGCTGGGGGTGTCGATTTTGTTTGCGGCCGCACATATGGTCGGGTCGGTCATCGGACAGATGGCCGGATTGCAAGTGGCAGATCAGCTGGACCCGAACACTGGACAAGCGACTTCTTCGGTTAGTCAACTGTTTGGAATCGTCTCACTGGCCGTGTTCGCATTGATTGGTGGGCCGGAAATGATCATTTCGGCTGTTCTTGACACATTCGTGAATCTTCCCCTCGGATCTTCACTCAAGACGGATTCGGTTTTGGCCTTGGTGACCGAACTGCTGCAACAGAGTTTCGTGTTAACCCTGCGAGGTGTCGGCCCGGCAGTTGCCTCGCTCATGGTCGCCACGGTCGTGATCGGACTTATTGGGAGAGCCTATCCGCAGATGAACATGCTTCATCTCGGTTTGAATGGGAATCTCGCTGTGATGTTACTTGCGATATTTCTGACACTTGGCGGGTGTATTTGGTTGTTCGTCGACGACTGGAAACAGGCGGTTGACGTAATCCAAGCGGCAATCACACCGGCGAATCACACCATTTTTTAACGTTTGAAATGAACCTCTGGGAGTCACCGTGTCTGAATTCTCTGGCGACGCAACTCATCCGGCTTCTCCAATTCGTCGCGAACAGGCTCGTCGCGATGGAGACGCTCCAAAGAGTTATGAACTGGCGAATGCGATTCACTTGATCGGTGGACTTGCGGCGGCATTTTTGTTGCTTGGCGGTATCGGAAGCTGGATTCGCAATTGGACGATCTCGCAATGGCAGGGCGCAGGAACCAATTTGTCGCTTGATGCGGCAGCAACGACAACGCAGCTTCAATCAACGACTTTCTCCTTTGCTGCTGTTCTTGCTCCCTTGATGGGATTGATGCTAGTGCTGGGAATATTATCACACTGGAGCCAGACGGGTCTCGTTTTTCGGCCGCAACAAGTGGTACCTGACATGACACGGCTGGGGCCTAACAAATGGTGGCAACACATTTTTTCGACGAATCTAGTTTCGATACCATTCGTTGGATTACCCAAGACGTTGGTTGCAGGATGGACGGCGATCACGAGTTTTTGGCTGCAACGTGGTCAGGTTTTTGAATTGGCTGCGTTGCCTGCCGAACAACTGGTGGAATCATTGTTTGGACTTGTACTGGCAGTCAGTTTTCATGTTGCGGTTGTTTTGTTTCTTCTGTCTCTGATCGACTACGGGCTGAAGCGCTGGAGTTTCGAAAAAAGAATTCGCATGACCGATCAGCAGTTACGAGACGAAGCTCGAATGCAAACCGGCGATCCCACAGTCGTCGCTCAACGTCGCCAGCTGCACCAATCGTATGGGCGAGAATCGTAGAATTCAGCTGCAATAGTCCCAATTGCAGCTTGATCCAATTGAAACAATTGAGCCTGCGCTATTACGCTACTTTTTTGATCTTGCCTTCTGGCGTGCGTAGATTGAAAAGGCCGAAAATCTCTTCTTTGGAAAGCCCTCGTTTGGCGGGACGATCGTTGTCAGATAGTACTTCGCGGAAAAGCTCTCTTTTCTCTTCGAGGATGTCGTGAATTCGTTGCTCGATTGTACCAACTGAAATCATCCGCGTGACGGTGACGCTCCCAGCAGCGCCGATCCGATGGGCGCGATTGATGGCTTGATCTTCCACAGCCGGATTCCACCAGCGGTCGAACAGAAAGACATAGCGGCAAAACTGAAGATTGAGCCCGACACTGCCGGCACCGTAACTCATAAGTAATACGCTTCGCGTCGGGTCGTTCTTGAACTCTTCCAAGATTGAATCGCGCTGTTTTGAAGGAATTCTGCCGTGGAATTCCAACGGTCGAAACTCCTGGAGATAGGGATTGATTTGGCGCACCGTGTCGACCCATTGACTGAACACAATCGCCTTTTGACCACTGGCTGCGACTTCTTCCATGTCTGCCTTGAGCCGTTCCATTTTGGCACTTTCACCGGTGGCTGGATCAAAATTGCAGATTTGTTTCAGCCGCAATACGAGTTCAAAAACATGTTTGATCGTGATTTCGTGCCCCATCTGATTCAACCTCAGCACGCCGTCATTTTCGGCCTGCCGATACGTTTCATATTGTTCAGATGAGAGATCGAGTTCGGCGTCGCGCATCAAACGTGGAGGCATATCGGTCATGACCAAATCTTTTGTACGCCGCAAGATCATATCTTTGACTTCCCGGCGGGCTTCACGCGGCGTCATCCCGACGTTTAACGAGCCCGGAGAAACAAACTCGCAAATACCTACCAGATCTTCGAGACCATTTTCAATTGGCGTACCGGTCAATGCCCAGCTACGTGAACGCTTGATTTCGCGAATCGTCTTGCTGGTGGCGCTAGAACGGTTTTTAATCCGTTGGGCTTCGTCGAGTACGACCAAGTCATAAGACAGTTCAAACTGTTTCATAATTGGTTCGTCTCGCGTCAACAATTCGTAGTTCGCAATCTTGACCGGTGCTCGATCGCAAGTCCAATGCCACTTCCGTTGATTTTGGCTACCCTGAATCGCAGCAACCGGGATCTCGGGGGCCCACAACGCGAATTCGCGCAGCCAATTAGTTACCAGCGGCTTGGGACAAATGAGTAATATGCTTTTCGCATGGCCGGTTCGTAAAAGCATGCGTACGGAGGTTATCGCCTGCATCGTCTTTCCAAGGCCCATTTCGTCAGCCAGAATCGCACTGTGTCGAGGAAACAAAAACGCAACGCCAGCGAATTGAAACGGGAAGGGTTTGAAGGGAAACTCCATCGTGTCTCCCGCAAATAGGTTTTCCAACGGTGGCTGAAGCAGATAGAACAATCGATCGCTCAGTTTGATTACGTCGTTCGGGGGTTGGATTCGGGTACGGCCCTGCTTTTTGCCAGGCTTTCCCCGTTCGTCAATTTCCGATTTTGCCGTTGCAGCTCCCTGACCACTCGGCTTGGGAGGCATTTTTTCCACCGGTTCTTCTTCTAAGAAAAAGTAGCTGTTGGTTTTGACAGGCCGCTTTCGAAAACTGGCTGAAACGACGGGCGTCGCATCATCGTTTCTGGCTACCCAAGTCTCGATTTTGGAAACACTGTCGCGACCGATTTCAGATTGCCAGTCATAGTTGATCCAGATTTGATTCATGGTGATACTTTTGATTGGATCATTGAGTTTGACCGCCGATGGTGTTAACGTACGACCGCTTGGGCTTCTTCGATTGCCTGAGCGATGCGTTCGAAGGGTTCGTCAATCGGAATCGATTCAGTGAACTCAAAACAAAGCTGGCGAATCTGATCTAACACCGAATTCGTCTGGCTCTCCGTCCAGATTCTCTGCTCGTGAATGTCGAAATAATCCAGCTGTTGTGACTTGGATTGGAGGTCCAGTCTTGTTTGCTCGTCTTGTGGTGTGACTAACAAAACCGGTGACTCAACTAGCTCATTGAGCGGCAAGATTTTGAGATCATTCGTAATGAGTAGTTCAGGGCGTTGTTTTGTCTTACCAACCAATGCCAATCCAATTTGATCACAGTACAAAAAACTTTCGTAGGTTTGCCCATAAAGTATTCGTTGTGCTCGATTTTCCGGGACAGG
>CAMYNE010000087.1 GCA_947259675.1 uncultured Pirellulaceae bacterium | reverse complement strand
GATTAACCAACAAGGCCTCTGGTGGGTTAACCCTTTCACTGAACGGCGTAACATTTCGTTGCGAGTGAATAACTTCAACAGTGAAAAACTCAAAGTAAACGATCTACGCGGCAACCCAATTGAAATCGGAACCGTTGTTGTCTGGCGAGTAAGCAATACAGCTCAAGCGGCATTTGACGTTCAGGATTATGAGTCCTACGTTGAAGTCCAAACCGAATCGGCATTGCGAACGGTTGCTTCCAAGCATCCATACGATGCCGCCGAAGAAGGACAAACGTCGCTGAGAGGCGATTCGGAAGACATCAACGACGAACTACAAAATGAGCTGACTCAAAGATTAGCCATGGCAGGTGTCGAAGTCCTTGAAGTACGAATCAGCCACTTGGCATACGCTTCTGAGATTGCCGGCGCAATGCTCAGACGTCAACAGGCGGAAGCGATTATTGATGCTCGCGCCCGAATCGTGGAAGGCGCCGTCAGCATGGTCGAGATGGCTCTCGAGCATCTGAAGAAAGGCAATATCATCGACATGAACGAAGACCAGAAAGCCGCGATGGTAAGCAACCTGATGGTCGTTCTGTGTAGCGAGTCGGAAACCAATCCGGTCATCAACGCCGGACAAGCGGCGTAGAATTCAGTAGGCAGAATTGAGTTGGCAGTAATAGGTAGCTGGGGCATCTCGCCCCAGCATTTGCGGGCTAGGGCCCAAACTTCAGTTGGCGGTGGTCACTTTTCACCAAGGCCGAAAAATTGAATTAGGTCGCAAAAATCCCCAATGAGCGGCCAGGGCATCGGCGGCTTCTTCTCGATCGGTGATGTTTCCCCAGCCGCCGTTTCTCAAGTAGGCGTGGGCAAGCTCGTGCGCGATGATATAAAACGCAAAATCTTCGCGGCAGCTTGCTAATCGCGGCTTCAGGACGACACACCGACTTTCATAGCCACTCGGGTTCAGCGTGGGCATCAAGACCGTGCGGCCTTTGCCCGGTTCGAATTCGTCGAGCGAAACTCGAAAATGCAAATCGTCCAGGAAGTCACGTTGCACAGAATCTGGCAATTGATTCAAAACATACAAAACACGTTGGCGAAGCGGCTCAACTTCCGGGTCGTTCATTTGAGAAGCCGAGAATATGTTGGGGAAAGCTTCAGGCATGCGATGTTTCGAAATCATGGGCTATTTGATTAACGACTCAAAGATAATCTCGGTCGACGTAAATGTCACCCGGAAGTTTCAGGTTCGCCGCTAAGCGTCGACGATCTTTGCAATTAAGTCTAGAATAGCTCTGTCAAAGTCGCCTTCGCACGCGAAATCCAAACTTGTGCGGATTAGCGCGCATCAGGTGTCGTCCAGGGAATTAGCCGTTTGAACAGATTAATGAACTCTCACGATATCCTTGGTCCGGGCCAGCTTATTTCAAAACGGCTCGCGAACTACGAGCATCGTGTTCAGCAGTTGGAGATGGCGGACGCGGTCGCCAACGCGATCGCCAAAAAAAAACACCTCATCGTCGAAGCCGGTACAGGTGTCGGAAAAAGTTTCGGGTATCTGGTCCCCGCAATTCTGAGCCTCGCCGAAAACCAGGAATCCAAAGACGGTGGCAAACGCAGGATTGTCGTTTCGACTCATACGATCAGCCTGCAAGAACAATTGCTATCCAAAGATATTCCGCTGTTGAACAGTGTCATCCCGCTGGAGTTTTCGGCAGTCCTTGCCAAGGGTCGTGGCAACTACATCAGCCTCCGGCGTCTTAAAAAGGCTTTACAACGCGCGGATTCGATTTTTTCCAGCGAAGATCAACATGAACAAATCCAACAGCTTCGTGTGTGGGCGAATAAGACCACGGATGGTTCCCGGTCAGATTTGGAGCTGCGCGTATTCCCGTCCGTCTGGGATGAAGTACAAAGCGACAGCGGCAACTGTCTTGGTCGAAATTGTCCAAGCTATGAAGACTGCCACTACTTCAAGGCGCGAAAACGACTTCAAAATGCAGACGTCTTGATCGTCAATCATGCACTGTTTTTCAGCGACCTTTCGCTGCGCCGGATTGGTGTCAATATTTTGCCAGATTATGACACCGTAATTCTGGATGAAGCCCATACGATTCAAGATGTGGCCAGTGATCATCTGGGACTTGGCGTGACCCTTGGCCAAATCGAATACGCCCTGTCAAAACTCTACAACCAGTCAACCAACAAAGGCTTACTGGTTCATCATCAATCAGCCGAAGGCCAGAAAGCCGTGATCCGCTGTCAGCTTGCCGCAGATGACATGTTTGGCGACATCATGAATTGGGTCGCCCGCAACAATCAGGACCAGTCACGCAATGGTGCGACGCGAATTCGCCAGCCGGGCATCGTAAACAATACGCTCTCCCCATCCCTCGAAGCTTTGGCGGATTTAGTCAAGAATCTTGGTGAACCATTAAGAGACCCAGCTGAAAAACAGGACTTCATTTCGGCTTCGGATCGTTTGTTCGTCCTTTCAACGCAACTCGAAACCTGGCGATTACAAGAACTGGAAGGTGCTGCCTATTGGATAGAGTCGTCAACGAATCGTTACGGAAAACAAAATATCAAACTCAATGCTGCCCCCATCGATATCGGTCCAGCTCTTCGCGAAAACCTGTTCAATCAAACCGATTGTTGCATCTTGACCAGTGCCACGCTGGCGATAGGCGATCAATCGTTTGAGTTTTTTCAGAAACAAGTCGGTCTCACCCAATGTGACACCAAACAGTTGGGAAGCCCGTTCAATTACAGCGAACAGGCGCGTTTGATTCTGGTCACGAACATGGCAAACCCAACCGAAGACCGTGATACACATGAACGACAATGCATCCAGGCGATCAAGCAGTTTGTGTCACGCACCGATGGACACGCGTTTGTATTATTCACGAGTTACAGTTTTCTCAATCGGGCGGTCAGGGATCTCACATCCTGGTTGACCGATAAAGAATATGGGCTTTACGTCCAAGGCGGCGGCATTTCGCGAACGCAGCTGTTGGAAAAATTCAAGGCCAATCCTCACAGCGTTTTGTTCGGTACCGATAGTTTCTGGCAAGGCGTTGATGTTCAGGGCGATGCGCTTCAAAACGTGATCATTACCAAGCTGCCTTTTGGTGTGCCCGATCGGCCATTGCTGGAAGCAAGATTGGAAGCCATCCGCAAAGCAGGCGGCAACCCGTTTAACGACTACCAGCTTCCTGAAGCCGTGATCAGGTTCAAACAGGGATTCGGCCGTCTCATCCGCAGCAAATCAGATACGGGAATCGTGGTTGTGTTGGATCCACGGATCAAAACCAAAACTTATGGGCGAATATTCCTGGGTTCACTGCCCGAGTGCCAAGTTGAATACGATTCGATTTAGAGGTGTAAAACCAACCATCGACTCAGAACAACGACTCAGGTGAGTCGTGCTGCAAACATAACGCACCGAAGCGGCCCCAATCGGCGTTCCTGGTCCACGGTCGTTTTGAAGAACAAGGTTAAGCGTTGTTATGTGATCGCGAGCGCGACTTTCGTTGCACCGAAACCAAACAAGACGGGTTGGTCGCACAATGTACGCTTGATGGTTTTGACGTTCATCTTGAGAACAAGTGCCTGGTTTCTGATTTTGCGCTGTTTTTGAAACCACTTGATCCAATGATGGGTTAAATTAAGTGGACGAACGATAAGAACATCGAGTTGGAGTCACGTGTGAGATTTGCAGTTGCCATGTTTTTCCTGCTGTGCTGGTTCCCTTCCAGTTTCAACACCGCTCAAGCACAAGAAAACAACGATCGGTTTGCCGAGTCGCTGGAGCGCACCAAGGAACGAATTCAGGAAAAAAGGCGACTTTATAAACACCAGTTCAACATTCAATATGCCAAGAAGCCGAATGCAGACGAACGACGGATCAGTCTGGACATTTTTTGGCCCCGCCAAGCAGACAATCCAACTCCGGTGGTTATCTTTGTCCATGGCGGCGCCTGGCAATTTGGCGACAAGCGGCTGATCAACCAGAAACAGGAATGGCTGGCAAAAAACGGAATCGCCCTGGTTTCCGTCAACTATCGTTTTTTCCCTGAAGTCAATTTTGAACAGCAAGCAGCGGATGTGGCGGATGCGATTTCCTGGGTGTTACAGAATTCGCGTCAATATAATATCGACAAGCAGAAGATCTTTCTGATGGGCCACAGCGCGGGAGCTCACTTGGTCGCGCTCGTCGCAACAGATCCTGGTTACCTTGCCAAATACGCAATCAAGACTCACGAACTGAAAGGCGTTATTCCGATCGACGGCGGTGGCCTGGACGTGGCCCTGCAAATAGAAATCGCCGAATCTCCGACTAATCTCAGAACTTATGAAAAAATATTTGGCACCGATCCCGAACGGCACAAGCTAGCTTCGCCGGTTCACCACCTCAAATCAGGAAGCCAATACGCTCCTTTTTTTGTGGCCTACGTTCCCACTCGAAAATCGACACCAACACAGGCAAAAAACTTTGTCAAAAAACTACAGTCAGTCGGCGGTTCCGGAGAAGCGTACGGTGCCAAAGGGAAGACGCACATGACCATTAATCGCGAACTCGGTATCGACGGCGATGAAACCGCTGCGAAGATAATGGAGTTCATTAAGTTCAATTGTGCAGCAGGACAGGAAAAACAACCTGCAAACGTTTTCGACGAGATTATGCTTCACAAATCTGGCGGCTTTGCCGGAATCAACATCATCCACACCATCAGTCCGGACGGTGAAATAGAATCGAATAAGAAACAAGGTCGGCAGATATCCGACAAGAAACTACGACAACTCAAGCAACTGATTGCGAACACCGATTGGTCACAGATCCCCAAATCCGTCCGCAATGCCGACAACGTCGCGGATGATTTTCACTGGTCAATTACAATCAAGACCGAACAGGCAACCTATCGTTTCGAAATTGACGGATTGCAACTAAAGAACCACACAGAACTGCTGGGATTGGTTCGGATGTTGGAATAATATTCGCCTCGCAAGCTCAGCTGCATCCTTATTCAATAACGGCGCTCTTGTTATTTTCACCTGAAGTCTCGCCCGTTGCCTCGGATGAACTTTCGTCGGCTGGCGCATCCGCACCATCACCCTGCTCACCCTCTTTTGCTGCGGGGCCGAACAAGTCCTCCATTGGAATCACAGTTTCAATCAGCTTGTTAAGGTCCTTGTAAAGATCCTTGCCATGAGTCAACTCACCCCCCTTGTGACCGGCGAAGGCAATCCCACACGCCAACACCATCAGACCCAGTTTCCATAAGACGCCATCATCTGGATCTTTGGCCCGCGCCCCGGCGGCGAACAAGCACAGCAAGAATGCGAAACCTGTGCAGACAAGCGACGAAGTTCGGTGCCAGAAGATCTTCTGATCCTGATTAAACAGATCCTGGAATTCGGTCACCGTGCCGCGATTTTCCATCGGGCTAAACCACCATCCCGATATGCAGGCGATGATTGCACCAATTGTGCCCAGCCACAAACAGTAATAGGCACAATCGCTCATCACGAAGTTACCCCGAATACTGAATAACGCGAACAGTCCCGCAGCAATCAACAATCCGATGGGTAGGTGAATCGCTGCCGGATGCAAAGAGCCGATTGCATTCCAAACGGTGTTGTCGACTTCCACCTCAGCTGGTGCGGTGTCTTCTCCTTCGTCGGAATTGTCTTCCTCAGAATTGTCTTCCTCAGGAGCCTCCTTAGCGGCTTGAGCGTCGACAATTTCGATTCCGTCGGGCCACTCGGCTCCTTCGTTGATCCAGGTTGCGACCAACTGGATCTGTTCCTGAGTGAGCGGATTCTCTTCGTCCGGCGGTGGCATCAGCTCTTCTTCGTCGTCGGAAATCAGATGCTCGTAAAAAGCGCTGTTTTCAGCATCACCCTCTTCGATGTAATCCATCGCGTCCTCACGTACATCCAACCGAGTGCCTTCCGGTTCTTCCGGTCCGTGGCAATTGATGCAATGGTTTTCAAGGATTGGCTTGATGTCTTTTTCAAACGAAACGTCCGGTCCGTCTCCCATTACCGGTAACGCCAAAAAGCCCATCAACAAAACGATGACTAACGAGCACAAATTTTTGTTGGTCATTCTTATTTCCAAATCAAACGCAGGTTAATTGGCCTAATGCGGGCCCAAGTGCAATCAGGGTACCCGAACTACTATGTCACAATCAACTTATTTCAGCAACAAGACTCTACAAAACCCGTAGATCCCCAAACTCCGCAAAACCACATTCGCATACATATAATTCAATCTTGCCAACGAAATGAATTGAGAAGGGCGAGTGGTCGCGAATTCGCAATCTCCATTACTTACTCACTCTCGCGGGCGTGTGAAAGTCGCGGATGTCAACGAATTCCATCCCAGCCGCCTTGGCGGCTTCAATTCCAAGGTCGGCATCTTCGTAGACGACACAATTCGACGGCTCAACGCCCATCAATTCGGCCGCGCGCAAAAAGACGTCAGGTTCAGGTTTGTGACGTTTTGTGTCTTCGGCGCAAACACGAATTGAAAACACTTCAGCCAACCCGATCGCGCGTAATTGCAAGTCAACGGACTCGCGCGTTCCTCCACTGGCGACTGCGATTCTCTTGCCGGTCCCGATCAGGCTGTTTACGATGTCAACCGTTTTCTGAATTGGTTTAAGAGACGAGATCAACGCATGAAAAGCCCGTTCTTTTTGGATGGCTGCGGTTTGCACGTCGACTTGAATCCCTTGTTCGACCGATAAAATGCCCACAATCCTGTCGGTTGGCATGCCAGCCATCAAATAAAATCGATCTTCCGGAAAGTCGATTTCATGCAAGGCCATCGTGTTTTGCCAGGCGACGTAATGCAGCGGCATCGAATCCGTCAACGTGCCATCACAATCAAAAATGAAACCTTGGTATTTGTCTGTCGGTCCGTTCAAGTTGTGTGCACCAGTTCACTAGAGCGCGTTTGGTTTAAGTTTGGCGTATTTCGTCGGTTTCGCCGGCAATCAGAGCGCCACGACCGCTATACGTCCGTGCGACACGCACTAATCGATGAGCAAAACAATTTGTGCCGTTTTTGTAACCTGTCGCAAGACTCGTTTAAACGACTCGTCTGACCGCCCAGGTCCAATGCCGATCTGTCGTCGCTTTGACGGTTTCGGAGTCAAAGCCCAGACTTGAAATCAATTCGCGAATTTCCTCCAGTGACAAAGCTGCTCGGAGCGAATCGTCAAACATCTGTTGGGAGTGGCCATTCTCATTACCGGCGTAAACTTGCACCAGACTCTTGACGGTCTCATCGTCTTCAGGGCGCATTAGATCGCGGACAAATATGAAACCGCCGTCTTCGTCCGTTACGCGGACCATTTCTTTCAAACAATCCAGCGGTCGGGGAATGTGATGAATGATACTGTTTGACATGACAACGTCAAACATGCCGTCGTCAAACGTCATCGCTTTGAGCATCTGAACGGCCATCTCAATCGCCATCACCCGACAATGGGACCTCTGCCGACAAAGCTCCAGAGGAATCAAAGCCGTCCCGGTCCCCACATCCAGAACATCACCCAATTCGTCGTGATCGATAAACTTGAGTATGTCTTCGACAAATACACGATTGACCTCCGAGTGGTCCATGCTGTCGTAGTCACGTGCCTCTTCGGCCGTGTCCATGACTTCCGGTTCAAGTACACGTTTGAGGTTCATGAGGATATTTTCTCGTATTCTTCGTCTGTTGTGATTACTTTTATTTCGTTTTTCATGATGGTCCCCAATCCGAACATCAGCAATGCCATCACCAGGTAGGTTGCGGCGAACTCGATGATGATTTTCTTTTGTGCTGGCTCAAACGCATCCATCAGCCAGGGCCAGAACATCTTGTCGCCAATCAGAGGCGAGTGCATCAAGCCAAACAACGTCAGTAGCCCGCCGACCGCAAAATAGATTGACGCTCCGATAAAGCGACGATCGATTATTCGGGCTGTCGCCGAAGCCCAAATTAGACTCGTCAAAATAAATCCACCAGCCAAGACGCTCAAATGCAGCCAAAGCTCTTGCAAGTGCGGTGGGAGTCCGGGGACGTCGAGCGCATTGACAAACTGTCCAAGGTAGATCATGACCAGTTTGGCAATCGCCGGGATACAGGCGACCGCCAAAGCCGCGTAATGTCGACGCGGCGTTACATGAAAGCTCTGAGCCGTAATTTCAATCCCGATAAAAACCAGAATCGGCAGCACCGCGGCTTTGGGTATCAGCAGGAACAGCAAACTGAAATAGCCAATCAATCCAGCGCCACCCACAAATAAGGCCGTCGCCAGTGTATAAGCAGCCCGACCACCCATCGCTTTATAGGCTGGATGACCAATGTAAGGCGTTGTCTGAATCACACCGCCACAAAGACTTGCCAAAAGTGTTGCCACCGCTTCGATACCGATAACCGAACGGGTCTCGAAATCATCACCGACCG
>CAMYNE010000086.1 GCA_947259675.1 uncultured Pirellulaceae bacterium | reverse complement strand
ACGATGATGGAATTTACTCGGTTGTCAACTTGACGCGAATCGACATCGACGGCGCTGCAGTTGTTCGTCGCACCGAACAGGGCGACTACTTGGCGGCCACTGTTGGCTTGCTGAAAAGCGGCGATCGCACCGATGGTCTTCAATTCCAACCAATTCCTGAAGCTCGAATCAAAATGATGTGGTTGCGGAATCCGGAGTTTGTCAGCACCACTCGCATGTCGGAACAAATCTGGGAGAAAGAAATCGGCAATCTTCAGGAAAAGGCGTCAATCGAGAGAATAAGTCTATTCGGTGAAGTCGCGGCCAAGTGGATGGATTTTCAGAAAATACTCCTTCGCAGCAAACGCTTCGCAGGAAGGGTGATGGATGAACTGTGGGAGGAAACCCTTCGTTTTGATGAATTCAATGAAATTATGCATTCGTTGGAGGGAAAAACAGAAATCAACGTGGGACGGATGTTTGATATGGTTATCGACAACCTTGAACTCGAATTGGGTGAGATGCGCTTGATTGGTCATTCAGACCAGTCGATTGGCGGAACCCGGTTTATCCCCGAATCAACCCAAACGGACCGGCAAACATTGATCGTCGTTCACTTGAGAAAAGGAAAACTGCCGCCAGCCAAACGAGATGTTAATGCGATGGCTGACTTTGGCGCCGGTCGATCAAACCTGGACTATCCTGAGGATGAATAGCTCAAGCCCACCTCGACCCCAAAAAAACCTATTACCAAGAAACAGACGAGATGATTGAACTCAAAGGTTTCGGAAAAGACTACGGTGAATTCACAGCGGTTGAACGCCTGGATTTAAAAATCGAAGAAGGAGAGATGTTTGGATTCATCGGGCCCAACGGTGCCGGCAAGAGCACGAGCATTCGTTTTCTCGCCACGCTGCTTCGTGCAACACGCGGCGACGGATCGGTGAACGGCTATAGCGTTTCTTCCGACCCGATGAATGTTCGGCGAAGCGTGGGCTATATGCCCGACGCGTTCGGTGTCTATGATGGAATGAAAGTCTGGGAATTTCTCGATTTTTTTTCGGTCGCATACAACATCGGTCGAACGCAGAGAAAACAGGTCATTCGAGACGTGCTCGAATTGTTGGACTTGACTTACAAACGCAACGATTTCGTCAACGGTCTTTCTCGGGGAATGAAGCAGCGCCTTTGTCTCGCCAAGACGCTTGTTCATGACCCTCCCGTATTGATTTTGGACGAACCGGCAAGCGGTCTTGATCCACGGGCTCGTGTGGAAGTCAAAGCGTTACTTAAAGAACTTCGCCGGATGGGTAAAACCATATTGATTTCAAGCCATATCCTGACGGAGTTAGCTGACTGCTGCACGTCAATCGGGATTATCGAACGTGGACAACTCTTGATGCACGGACCGATCGATGACGTCTATCGCCGCATTCGAGGCAATCAGATCGTTGAAGCCCGAATCGAAGAAAATCCGGACAAGGGCCTCTCCATCATTCGCAGCAGCCCAGACGTACGCGACGTACAGGTCGAAGGATCAGAAGTTACGATCGAGTTTGCGGAAGCCGATTTCGACTCGGGAGCGTTGTTGTATGAGCTTGTCACCAACGGTGTCAAAGTCCGCAGCTACTCCGAAAAAGAGCCGACTTTGGAAGACGTCTTCATGATGGTCACGAAAGGCCTGGTGTCGTGAGACATTTCAATTTCAATCGAGCGAAAAAATCGAAAAGTCAATCCAAAGAACGTTGATTCACCGCGGCGAACCTGGGGTTTAGAGCGCGTTTGGTTCACGTTTGGCGACTTTTCGTCGTTTTCGCCCGGCAATCAGAACGCCACGACCGCTATACGTCCGTGCGACACGCACTAGTTCAACAGGATCGAGCCGGGACCATACCGATCTTCACCGCTTTCCCACTGACGCCGGATTTCGCGCAAACCATAGCAGCAAAGATCAAAACGATCGCTTAACCTGTGCAGCACGTGGGCGGGTGGTGCATCTTCGCTGGTTGACTCAATCGAACTGGCGATTCGATAAGACCGTTTGCCGTGCGCGCGATAAGCGTCGAACTGAACTGAATCATGTTTGTCATTGCAAAGCGCTTCAGGATAAACGCCTGCCCAAAACAAGGTGAAGTCACCAATGTGTTGGTGAATCTCTCTCTGCGCGCCTCCCAAGCGTTCTGACGCTTCGCTCACCATCTCCGGCACGCTCATCAATGGACGTCCCGTAACACCTCTCATACGGTGGACAACATCGCTTCGAATGAAGCGGATCAAGAGACCGCTAACGTAGTCAACCAGCGGCGGATCAACAATTCCCAGCTGTGCCTGAAATGTATTCTCTGCCAGACCAGAAAAGTAACGACGTACAGGTGATTTTTCAGGATTTGCTGTCACGTCAACAACCTCCGTAAGTCACAAAATTATCCCGATACTCAACTGTAGTTCGAGATCCTGAAAACGGTCAAGTGAATTTTGCGGGCAATCCAAAGTTCACCGCATGATTCTTTGCCGTTTTTTGTTTGACAATTTGAAAATCGATGATTAGGAAACGGCTAAAGTCGTCATCTTTTTCCGGTTCCGTTCGGCAAACCTTGGTTTTTGCCTGCAGATCGGGACAACGGTCTTCAATCGATAGCTTGAATCATGGTTGAAGCGAATTCAGAGATTTCTTTCAACGTCCTTGTTCGTGAGACGTCATCTTTTACATCGGCCATTCGTCGCACAATCGCCGAACCGACAATTAAACCGTCCGCCACGGGCTTGAGTAGTTCGGCATGAATGGGTTGGCTGATTCCAAAACCAACGCAGATCGGCAATTCGGTCATCTTTCGAAGTGACGTCAAATTTTCGATCAGTTCGGGCGGTAGCTCTTTTCGCTCACCTGTGATTCCAGCGATTGAAACGTAGTAAATGAACCCCATCGACTTTTTGGCAATTTGAACAGCACGGTCGCCGGAAGTGGTTGGAGTGATAAGTTGAATCAAGCTGAAATCGGCATCTTCACATTTTGCCGCAAACTGTTCCGATTCATCTACTGGCAAATCGGGCACGATTGCGCCTGACAAACCTGCCGCTGTTGCCCGTCGCAGAAATTCATCGATTCCCAACCTGAATATGATCGCATAGCTTACCATCGAAATAATCGGCGCCTTAACTTCGGAACTGACCCGTCCCACCATTTCGAAGATCGCGTCAAGTCTGGTTCCCGCGTTGAGTGCTCGAGTGTACGACGCTTGAATCGTTGGGCCATCGGCAATCGGATCGCTGTAAGGAATTCCCAGCTCGATCAAATGACAACCGACAGCGTCGAGAGCTCGTAAGCAGTCGGCGGTAAACTCAAGATCCGGATCGCCAGCGGTGATGAAAGGCATGAACGCTTTCTTCCCATCGGCCCGCAACCGAACAAAAACTTCGTCAACTGCCGACATTATTTGTCGAACTCCTTTTTCAGTCTTTGAATCTCGGCGGCGTCTTTGTCGCCGCGGCCCGAAAGACAGACGAGTACAATTTCATCCGGTGTCCGGGATCGCGCGATCTCCATCGCGGCAAACACTGCGTGTGACGACTCAAGTGCCGGCAAGATTCCTTCCTGGGTAGCGACTGCATCAAATGCCTGCAATGCCTGGGCGTCCGTACAACTTCGGTATTGCACACGTCCTGTCGACATCCAATAACTGTGTTCGGGACCAACGCCCGGATAGTCCAAACCGGCCGACGCAGAATGAACGTCCTGCGTTTGCCCGTCATCATCTTGGAGTACATAGCTGAAACTACCGTGAAGCACACCCGGCTCACCATAAGTCAGCGGCGAAGCGTGATTACCAGCCGAACTATTGCGTCCACCCGCCTCGATCCCAACGAGTGGAACATCAGTCTCGGCCACAAACGGGTAAAACATGCCGGCCGCGTTACTTCCGCCTCCCACACACGCAACGACGATATCCGGCAAACGACCAAAACGATCTTTCGACTGATTGATTGTTTCCCGGCCGATAACTGATTGGAAATCCCGCACGATTTTTGGAAACGGGTGCGGCCCGACCACGCTCCCCAGGATGTAATGGGTATCAACAACGCTCGACATCCAGTCACGCATAGCTTCATTCACGGCATCCCTTAGAGTGCGTGAGCCGGTTGTGACGGGATGAATCTCGGCACCGAGCAACTTCATACTTTGCACATTGGGCTGTTGTCGTCGAACGTCTTCTTCGCCCATGTAGACGACGCAGGGAATTCCGAAATGGGCACACGCCGTCGCGGTGGCCACGCCGTGTTGTCCGGCTCCGGTTTCGGCGATCACTCGCGACTTGCCCATCCGCAACGTCAACAAGGCTTGGCCAAGCGTGTTGTTAATTTTGTGGGAGCCAGTATGGTTCAAATCTTCTCGTTTAAACCAGATCTGAGCCCCTCCACACAGGTCGGATAAACGTTTTGCGAAATACAACGGTGAAGGCCGACCCACAAAGTCCTTCAATAAAGCATCTAGCCGATTTTGAAACTCAGGATCCCCCTGAGCTTTCTCATATTCCGATTGCAACTGATCGAGGGCCGCAACGAGCGTTTCTGGAACGAACCGCCCACCGAATTTACCAAAACGCCCCTTGGCATCGGGTAACTGCGAGTCAGAACTGGGTTGTGACGAAAACGAGCTGGACAAATCAAAAGCCAAGGTATCAGAACGTGACGACACAAGGAATTCTTTGGCAGGACGGGTGACGGGAGGGCGCAGCTCCTGCTGAGCCGACTCTCCGAACAAGCCCCACTGGCAAAAAAAATTGTCTCATCTTTAGGCGTGCAAAAGACCAATCTTCAATAGACCGTAAACCGCCTGACAAGTAAACGCGTCTTGCTTTAAGATGTTTATCCGACAGCATCAAAGACGGTTTGTGTTGGAACAGCCGGCCCGCAAAGCTTCTACTGTGATTCAAACTGCCATAGACAAGAAACGAAAATGCCTGAGCTACCCGAAGTCGAAACGATGCGACGAGGAATATTGACGATCGTTGGGGCGACGATTGTCCGGGCCCAAAGGACGCCCTGTGCAAAACGGCCAATCGAAATAAAACCTCGTATTGATCGCCTGAACAAAAGAGTCGCGGGACAAAAAATCAAAGCCGTTGAACGGCTGGGCAAACGAGTCGTCGTACGCTTGGAGTCGGATGATCGCCTGGTTTTTGAACCGCGTATGACAGGACTTGTTTTGATTGATGACCCACCAACGCGCGAGCATCTGCGATTTAGTCTGGAACTCAAAAACTGCCCCCACAAAAAGTTGATGTTTTGGGATCGCCGCGGGCTGGGCAAGGTGACTCTGTTTTCACCCGTCGAATATCAGGCAAAACTTGACAGCGGAACCTTGGGACCCGATGCTCTGGATGTTTCTCTCGACGAATTTTGTCAGCGGTTCGCAAACACCAAGCGCGAAATCAAGGTCGCGCTTTTAGATCAGTCGACAATCGCGGGCGTGGGTAACCTGTACGCTTCCGAAATCCTGCATCAAGCCAAAGTCGATCCTCGCAGTCGTTGCGATCGTCTGTCGAAATCGCAGTGGAGTAAAATCTTCAAGTGGATGGTTGAGATTCTCGAGATGGCGATCAAGTACGAAGGTTCAACGCTTTCCGATGGTACGTATCGCAACGCACTCAACAGATCGGGAGGCTATCAAGACAAACATTTGGTCTACGACCGCGCGGGCCAAACTTGTCCGACATGCAGGACGACTAAAATCAAACGGATCGTCCAAGCTCAACGGGCAACATTTTTTTGCCCTAACTGCCAGAAAAAAACTACAAAACGAAGCTCGAGAGCCCGTGTTTGATCAAACAAACAAGAACCCGCAAGAGTCTTGACCGTCTCCTGCAGTCTGGCAGGTTGTGAGGGGACAGCAAATAGATTTTACGCGCGCCATGCCAGCTTGCTTGCCGACAGGGCTGGGAGTCCTAGACCGTCGCTGAAACTTGGACAGCGTTGGACTCACCACACGCGGCAGGTATTACCGGTTGCTGCCTGTTAACAGGTATCCTTATTGTAAAACACGTGCCTTTGCCAATAGAGCTTTCTACACGAATTTTTCCGCCGTGCGCTTCAATGATGTTATAACATGCATGCAATCCCAAACCCGTTCCTCCTTTGCCTGATTCATCGGGCCCGGCTTTTGTCGTGTAATAGGGTTCGAATATCTTTCGCAATTTGTCTTGCGAAATTCCTGAGCCAAAATCTCGCACGCTCAAATCGACCGAATTTGCGTCGGCGTCTTTCTTCAAACGAATAATCAATTGCCCACCATCTGGCATCGCTTGACGCGCGTTGATTACGAGGTTGAGCAAAACCTGTTGAATCTGGTTCCCAATCGCGGAAACCATTGGCAAATTATCGTCGACGTCAACCTCGACGCTGATTCTATATTTTTGAAGTTCACGTTCCAGCAAGACCATCGTTTCGTCGACAATATTCTCAAGGTTGGTTGGCGCAAAATGTTCGCTTCGATTTCGAGCCATCCCCAGTACCGAATTCGTAATCTTTGTCGCGCGTTGTCCGGCGCTGAGGATTTTCTCAAATGCCTTGTCGCGCGCTGTCTGGTCGCGATTTCGCATTCCGATTTTCGCGTAATTGAGAATCATCATTAGCACGTTGTTAAACTCGTGCGTGGTCGTGCTCACCAATTCGCCAATCGCAGACGACTTTTGTGCCTGCGTAAGTTGAGATTTAAGTGCCTGGTTTTCATGGCGCAGGCGTTCAACTTCAACAATTAAGGCGGATTTTCCCGGATCAGCTGATGAGGTAGTTTGATGGGATGACTGATTGTGCTGGCACGAAGTCACTAGCAGTTTGTCCTTTCAGGTCGTTAAACCTTTATTAGTTGGCAGGGGGCACTTCGTTGTTGTCATGTCCTTAGACGGACCAATTTGCCTGATTGGTCTGTTGAGTGGTAAACGGACCGAGAACGATATTGCAACAACTTAATTCAGCTCACTTATCGTCATTTCAATCCGGGTTTCTAAACCACATCTATTTAATCTATAATCGCAGACCCAATTTTTGCGCGGCCATTCACAGGACGTGAAGTTGTGCGGTTCTGACAAGGAAGTCGATTATGAGCACGGTAGAAAATTTTGATCAGCTAATCACGGAAGCCCAACGAGTAGGCTACAAGGTTCGTTACGATTATTTCGGTGGAACCGGTGGGGGCATTTGTCAGTTCGGCGGAGTAAAGTGGTTGTTTATCGACTTGGCTTTGTCGGTGACGGAACGACTTGATCTACTGGAATCCCAATTGAGCGACGATCCGCTGTTGGTGAATTACGAATTCTCTTCTGAAAATAACCGCGCCGCGTAAATATTATTCGTCTTGATACCAGCACCGTAAAAATTGGTGCCAGCGACTGGGCGAGTCACCCGTACCAATCGACGCATCGGCTGAGCCATCTTCCCAGCGACTCCAGATATTCGGCAGCACGACGGTTTCCAGGCTGATTACCTTGATCGAATTGGTAACCAGCCACTCATTGGCGGCCAGGATCGCATCATCAAACGATTCATGCTCGCC
>CAMYNE010000085.1 GCA_947259675.1 uncultured Pirellulaceae bacterium | reverse complement strand
GAGCGTCGTCTGGTCATCAGCAAGCACGCGCTGAAGAACCGTTTCATTGCGCATCCACGGCAATGGTGGTTGGCCTTTGCCTTTTCCTTTCGGTTTGGGAAGCGGCGCTCCCAGATTACTCTTCACCCCATCCGCAGCCGGCCCCATGTCGTTGGAATAGGGAAGACCAAAGAAATAATCAAAGCCCTGACGAGTGGGAAGAAACTCTGGCTGATCGCCTAAATGCCATTTGCCAATACAGGCCGTTACATAACCTTGTTCTTTGAGCAATTCGGCTAAAGTGATCTCTTCGGCCGCAAGACCGACGGCGTTTCCAGGAAACAGCACGTGTGGAATGCTCAGCGAGCGTTTGGGATAGCAACCGGTCAGCAACGACGCCCGAGACGGAGAACAAACGGGAGCCGCATAAAAGCTGGTCAGCTTGCGACCTTGTTTCGCCATCCGATCGAGATGCGGTGTGCGATTAAGCTGCGAACCAAACGGACCGATATCAGCGTAGCCGAGATCATCGATGTTAATGAAAACGAAATTGGGTCGCTCGTCAGCGTTCAGTTGCATGGCTCCGTACTGAAGAACCATCAGGACACAAATGACTTGTTTTAGGATGCAGGCATTCATCGAGTTTGCCAACTTTTAATCTATCTTGCGCGATTTTGATGGATAAATCCTACCATAGACGGCGTGGCCTTCGTCCAGGATTACTGATAACCAAAAAAAAGAGGCTGCCATTGCCTGGCAACCTCTTTGCAGAAACATTTGTATTCGCTTTGTTAGCCTTTGACTTTCACCTTGCCGTGTCTGGTGATTACTACCTTCACCTGGTGACCGCAGCAATCCCAGCATAACGTTGCTATTTGCCGACGGAATAATCCTTTCCGCCAGGTGACGCACGGCTGTTGCCCTGCACAACATGCGGGGACGCAAACACATGCCTCATAAGTGCAACCACAGGGATCCACCAGACAAAACGTTTGATTGGTTGGTGGAGGTGGGGGGCAACAGCAAGGAGTAACGCAACAGGACGAACAGCAGTTACTCGCCATGGGCACCTGATACATCGATTGGTCGACGATGACAGACGGAGCTTGATAAGGCGGCGCGATTTCCATTGGGGCGACATCTTGAGGTACCGGCGCTTGCACTGGCTCTTGCGGTACTGGAACCGGCGCTGGTGGAGCCGGCGGCTCTTGTGGAACCGGGGCCGGCGTAGGGGCGCCTTCCTGGAAACCCGCGCTGGCGAAGGTCGCCGTTTCTAATACCGAAACTGCCTTGCCCTCGGTCGTATTCGTATCGGCATCGGTCGACGCAATCGAACAATACGAAAAGGTAGCGGCAACTACCAAACTGATTATGATTTTCATCTTTTTTCACCTTGAAATTATGGGTCTTTGAAGAGTATCAAGTGTTGTGGGTCCAACCGATCAACCTTCCAGCATTAAGTCTATTCACTTTGTCAGCGAGGTAAATAGCTTGGTGCAGCAAAACTCAGCGATTGTTGAGCATTTGACGAGTCGATCTATATCGCCCCCATGGTAAAAATCGCTGCTGAAATTCGTATCCGATTGCCAGTCAGGCCGACCACGAGACGCTTTTCGGTCGACTTGACTCCCCCATCCCAATTCGTTGGCGACAAAAGTCACGATCGAACTATTTCCAGCGACCGGAGAAACACGATTGAACCTGTTTTTTTCGGTGTTTTGGGCCACGAACAAGGATCCGACGTCGATTGCCTCACGCCCAAATGCGGTTTAAGATCGTTTTCCTCGACCGGTCGTCGTTCGGGGTTAGGCTGCTGCAGGTTGTTCCTGGTTCGTGAAAATCCAGAGCTGCATATTTCACCGGGGAGGGCGGATCGTTATCGCATGCAGACTTTTCGGGTTGAATGAAAAATTAACAAGCCGACAAGAAAAGGGGGAAACGTCAGGCACAGATTTACCTTGTTTTTGCGGCGAAGTAAGGTGTTAACCGCACCGACTTCAATAAGTTAATTCGGTCTGCGAATACCTTTGAAAGGAACTCTCCATGAAAGACGATCTCAACAGCCCCCAAGTGCTCATTCGCGCCGCGGACGAATTTGAGGCGGGCGCGATCATTACGGCATTGGCCGAACGCGGCATCCGTGCGAAATCAGTCGGCGGCTTTACCGCAGGGTTTATTGCGGAAGCCCCTGGCGATGTAAGCGTAATGGTCTCGAAAGGCGACTTGAAGGCCGCGCAGAAAGCGTTGAAGGACATCGAACTGAGCGAAGACAAAATCGACTGGTCCAAAGTTGATATTGGGAAACCGGAAGATGATTGAGTTTTGATTTACTTTGAGAGATAATCCAACAGCCATGCCCGGGCAAACGTCCAGTGCCTTGACGCCGTAGCTCGAGAAATCCCGAGGGTCTTTGCAGCTTCAACTTCCGTCAGCCCCAAAAAATAACGAAGTCGAACTAATTCCGCCTTCTCCGGTTCGATTTTTTCAAATTCGTCTACGGCTTCATTCAACTCAACGACGGTTTCCGCAAGTTTCTGCGGGACTTCAGCCTCGTCAAGCGTTTGCTTGGCATGGACGCCGCCACGTTTGACGCTTTTCTTTCTGCGAGCGGCATCGATCAAAACGCGTTTCATTTCAGAGGCTACGATCGACAAGAATTGACGTTCATTTAGCCACGTCGACGAATCGCGGTTACGCAATCTCAAGAAGACTTCATGAATCAGGCTTGTCGCGGAAAGCGTATGCCCTTTGTTTTCGTGGCTCATTTGCGAAACGGCAATCTTATGAAGTTTGCGATACGTTCGCCGCATCCATTCACCTGTATCGGCAAATTCAGAAAGAGACTCATCTCGATAGGTCTCGTTTAGAATTCTCGTTTCCAGCGATGGTTCATTGTTTCCGTTCGGTTCCATCAAAAACTCAATCTACCTGGGGGCTCAATTTTTTAAGGAACCATATTTTTGGGCATCAATTTCCACAAGCGAATCGACAACATTTGCAAACGCAGATTTGCCTTTCGAGCTGGTAAGCAGCTTTTCCTGGTCCTTGAATTTTTCGTGCGTCTCTAAGAGCAAAGCCAACTTATTTTCATTTTCGCCGGCCTGGTCATATATTTTTATCAGTGTGTTTCGAGCGACCAGTGATTCGTATGAACCAGGTCTATTTGAGTCAAAGAATTCGATTGAGTCCTTCAGCAGGGATTTTCCGTCATCAAGCATATTCCAAACGATGTAGCATCTCCCCAGCGTCATTTGTTGCATTGCCCGTTCGAAACTGTTCTCTTCGCCTTCGAGTTCTCTTAATTTCTCTTTTGCTGAAGCCGCATATTGAGCGCAGATTTTCTCGCGTACGGACCGCAATCCGGTTTCTTGTTCGTCATCGGCTACTTGACTCATTAATTCGTCTGCCTGATCAAAATTTCCAGACATCGCGTAAAGTACGGCCAGAATTCCATACACGGCTTGATCCTCTTTGGACTTGGGTCCACCGGATGCCTTGATTCGATCGCATTGGGTTTGGTAAATGGGAATCAGCTTAAACTCAAATTGCGCCGTGGTCAGTTCATACATGTCAGAGGCTAACAAACGCATGACCAAATTGTTAGCGGCAGCGGTCTGAATTTCGGAGGTCGTATTAGCTTGCCGGGCGGCAGTAAGCTCATTCGCCGAGCTTCGCCAGTTGACAAACCAGAAGGCGGTGGAGGCCAGCAAAATCACGGCGACGGTCGTCGCGATCAAAACCCGATTCCTGTTGGCAAATCTCTTCAATCTGACGATTGGATTTGGACTGGAAACAGAGACCGGTTGATCGCGCAATGTGGCCCGCAAGTCTTTTATGAAACTCCCCATCGTCGGGTAGCGCTGCTGTGCGTCTTTGGCAAGCGCTTTGGCGATAATCCAATCCAAATCACGTCTTGTGAATTTGATTAACGCATCTGTTGAATCACTAGCAAAGACTTGAGGTGGAAGATCTTGGACGTTATTTTTGATTCGACGGCTTGGTAATTCCGGTTCAGCAGCTCGCGCCTGTTTCATGATTTCTTCAGTGGTATCTCCCTTGCGATGCGGTGACCGAGTCAGCAATTCGAACAATACCAGCCCGGCTGAATAAATGTCCGATCGTTGGTCAACCGTTTTGCCGTCAAATTGTTCAGGGCTCATATAACGTGGTGACCCGAGCACTTGCCCTATCTGGGTCATCGTTTTGTTATTTTTCATATCATCACGATCAAACTTGGCAATTCCAAAATCGATCAGTTTCGGGACAGGTTTCCGGTCGCGAAGGCCGACCAGCATGTTATCCGGCTTGATGTCGCGATGAATGATACCGTGCCGGTGCGCGTGCATAAGCCCCTCACATGCGCGCAGGAATAGAATGATTCGCTGCCGACTCTCCATGCGATGTTTCCGGCAAAACTCGGTAATTGGTAGCCCATTCACAAACTCCATTGCGGCAAATGGATGCCCCTCAGGGGTCGAACCAACCTCATAAAGCGTGGCAATATTAGGATGGCCAACGAGTGCCAATGCTTGTTGTTCTCGAAAAAACCGCAACACCGTTTTCGGCGCCAATACGCTCGGCCGGATAAACTTCAAGGCGACCCGGCGTTTGATTGGATTCGATTGTATCGCACGATAGATCACGGACATGCCGCCTTGGCCAATGATCGATTCGATTACGTAATCCTTGATTCGATCACCCGGCTGCAGAATCAAATCGCTGTCTTGATCGACCGATTCAAAGAAATCGGGGTCAATCCGCGCGATGTCGCTTAATAGATCGTCATTCAGTAATTGCGATTTCGATTCGTAGGCCTTAACCAAACGCGATGCAGCTTCTTTGACCGCCTGCGGATATTTCGCTGCTGAAACAAAGTCACTGCGCTGGTGTGGCAACGTGGCAACCATTTTGGCAAATAGTTCTTCGACCAATTCTGTTTTCATATCCAGATTCGTGCTTATGCTTACGACACATCAGTTGTACGTAACTTTACGCCAATTGCTTTAGGTTTCCATGGTAGTCGTCAGTTTTTTCTTTTGTGAAACATAACACAACACCGGTACCTGAAACATTTTGAAACTTTTGGCGGGAAAAAATGAGGCGCGCGCTAGGTTTATTTCGCGATACCTGATAGGCCCACCCACCGTAGCTGGATTGGGAAACACAAATTATTTCAAATTGAGGCAATAACACCATGAAACTGATCAGAGTATGCACTTTGGCTGCTATTGCAGCCATTTGCTTCTACCAATCAAACGTAATCGCAGACCAAATCAGAATTGATATTGAGAACCCCGCACCTGTAGGTGGTTTTTTCTTTACCCCTGTCTTTTTGGGGTTTCACGATGGAACATTTGACGTCTTTGACTCCGGCGGATTTGCATCGGCCCAGCTCGAGGCGTTAGCCGAAGGGGGCGACACCGGCCCAATTTCCGCTCTCCTGTTGGCACAACAACCAACCGCTCAAGCCGCAACCGTGCTCGGCGACTCGGCGGGTCCGCCGCCGTTTGATCCGGGCGAATCGATTTCTCAGGTTTTCGACATCGACAGCTCGACACAGCGATTCCTCAACTTTGCGTCGATGGTCATTCCTTCGAATGATGCTTTCTTTGGGAACGCTGATGCTCTTGAATTGTTCGATTCAAATGGAAATTTCAACGGACCGCTGACTTTCGATATCACGGCAAACATGATTTATGATGCTGGAACGGAAGTCAACGACATCAACGGGGGTGCGGCGTTTTCAGCAAACGGGGGCACGAGCACCAGTGAATCAAATCCGATCAGCCTGATTGATCTGGCAGATTTGAACGATTTCATCGGGACGAAAACTGTTTCCGGCGCAACAATCACTTCTGGTTTTTCACCCGATACCGTTGTTGCCCGTTTTAGAATCACCCAAGTGCCTGAACCCGGATCAATGGCAGTTCTGGGGGTAGTCGGTTTGACAGCAGTTACGAGAAGGCGTCGAAGATAAGAATTTGGAAGTGTTTCTCATCATCGGCGTCTACTGGGTGTGCTGTGTTTTTGGAGCAGCCACCCTTTATTTCATATTGATGGAAATTCGACGCATTTTTGCGGCATCATCGGCAAGACCGATACAAACCGTCGATCCGGCACGCACGGATTCTCGATCGGTTTTGACGTTGGTTGGGTTTGCTTGAGCTCATGACTAAGTCAAAGATTTCGGCGGCTCGCAGTTCTTGAGCGAACTAAGCTTAGTCATTGATTGAGAACCTAACCCTCGTCGAAATCCATGATCCAAAAGCTGAATCAATCTCACTTCGAGGCCGAGGCATTATCGGATTCTCAAGTTCAGCAAGGCCGAGAATCAAATTCCGTCGAACTCGTTGACGGAAATATCCAAGACTTGAGTCAACTTTCAGTCGACGAACTCGCTCAGCTTCAGTGGGAACAGGAAACAGCGTTCGCCGAGCTGATCAAGATTTCCGCCAAAGGCAGTGACGAACGAGCTGAAATCACTGGCAAGGCGTACGAAACCGTTTGCCAAATCCTGGCGACTGCCTCCGAAAAACGTGGCGAAGCTGATTTCGTAATGGGTATGGATCAACGCTACACCAAATGGGTCTTGGGCCAGTTGGCTTCATTGCAAGAATACGAAGTTGAAGGTGGCCTGTTTGAGTTAGGATTTGGGTCGGGAATTCTGCTGGACGCCGCGTCCTCCGCTGGTTTTCGAGTCGGAGGCCTGGAAGTCGCGGACCAACTTTATCAAGATGCCAAACAAAGGCTCTCGGTGAATAATCATGGCAATCTCTGTTTTGGGAACTTTCTCCAAAACGACCGAGTCGAATCGTTGTTGGGACAATTCAGTCTCGTTTACTGGAATGACGTTTTCGAACATATTCACGTCGATGAAATTGAAGAATACCTGGCCAGGATCTACGAACTCCTGGTCCCGGGCGGACAGTTAATCACGATCACACCAAATTGGCACATGCGACCGATGGACGTGACGGCAAGTCACTTGCCTCCCCGTTCTACCGCGATAGGATTTCATCTGAGAGAATACACACTCTCAGAAGTCTGTCAGTTACTCTCCAACACCGGATTTGCATCTGTCAAAACACCCTGCTTTGTCGGCAAGAAGAAAATCTATCAGATCAATTGGCCTGACATGACATGGTTCAAACGGCTCGTCGAACCAGCGCTCGAATGGATTCCTTATTCATCCGCTGTCCAGTGCTGTCGCAGGTTCGGACTTTGTTGCACGATTGCGACCAAGCCGACATTTCCAAGCGCAGCCGTTGGCCGCAACCAAAAAACGACTTATGTCAATTTCAAAAACATGCGAGCAAATGGCGCGTAAGACAGTTTGTTGGTGACACTCCCGACCGCGTAAACGCGGGGGCTTCTGGATGAAATGTGTGGGTGGTTTCGGCGTTAGGTTGATGGTGAAACACCCAACCGCGTAAACGCGGGGGCTTCTGACTGGAGACCCCCGCGTTCACGCGGTGGGAGCCTCATCTTCAACCTAGACACTCGGCCAACAAACACCCGACCACCATACGGAAACCCCCGCGTTCACGCGGTGGGAGCCTCATCTTCAACCTGGCGCCACA
>CAMYNE010000084.1 GCA_947259675.1 uncultured Pirellulaceae bacterium | reverse complement strand
CTTATAGGCATGATCGAATCGTGATTGCAAGACTTGGAAGGCGAGTCTCCATGGTATTGCGGTTGGTCGCCCAAAAATCGAATTCCACAGTTTGACAGACCGTTAGCACATGTCCAGCAGTTCGTGCTCAGTAATCATGTGAAAATCGTGATCCGCAAGCGTTAGTTGCGCAGCGTCAACGTTATCCACCATCAATGCAATTGCCATATGGCCTTCTTGACGGACGAATAGCGGATAAGACTGGACCAGATTGATTTCGGCTCGTAACAGCGCACTGCAAACGGTGAGTAAGGGCTGAGCCTCGTGGGGAAGGAGCAGCGCGACCAAGTCGCTTTCGATCATCGCCAGCCCTGCTCGTTCAAGGATTTCTCTCGCCCGCTCCGGATGCGTGAAGACGAACCTGACGATACAACATTCAGTGGAATCCTGAATATTCATTGCCACGATCCGCACTTCCGTGTTTTGAAACTTGCGCAACAGTCCCAGCAACGCACCCACGCGATTTTCCAGAAAGACAGTAAACTGCAAAAGCGTGGGATAATCGCGTCCACGCATCGTTTGAAAATCAATCCCGGAACCAGAATCGTCACCAAGGCTCATTGCATTCTCGTAAGTTTAAAAGGAATCCGTTATCCTTACCGCACTTGAACGTAATGCCAGTGTTCTGAATTGAAAACAACTGGTTCCGACCGGTGCTTTAGGCAGCCCCATAAGGTACGGAAACCAGCGAACTCGGTCAAGCATTTTAGCCCCCAGTCCCTAAAGTTTGCGTCAACTGCACAATGTCGAAAGAAGACAATTCAGACCTGATACAGCCAGTCATACCTCGCGAGCATGAAATCGAGATCCGCGTCAGGTATCAGGAAACCGATGCCCAAGGGCGTGTGCACCATGCTAACTATATCAACTATTTCGAAATCGGACGTATCGAAATGCTCCGTGCCGGGGGCGTTGATTACCGTAAACTCGAAGAAGATGGACTGATGTTGGTCGTCGCGGACGTAAAGTGCAAATACCACATCGGCGCCAAATACGATGATCTTCTCCGCTTGAAAACGCGCGTCGTTCGCGCGAAAGGCGTTCGAGTTTATCACAAATACGAGCTTTCCATTGGCGACGAACTGGTTTGCGAAGGCGAAACGACCGTCGCCGCAATCAACAGTCAGGGAGAAGTTGTTCGTTTGCCCGATTGGTTACAATTGGATGCTAAGAAACAACCCAATAGTGGGAGGTAAGCGGGGCAAGCTTCCTTAGGTTCTCCAGTGGGACATGATGAGCAGTAAACCTCCTGAAACGGAAAGTCGGCGGAAGAGGTGTGGAATTTGAACGGGAACTACGGGTCATCCCGTTTCCGAAGAGCGATTCAGTGCATGCAGCGACTTTGCCGATTAGGCGACGAACAAAAGTGAGCTAGACTGACGATCGTTTATGGGACGAGTTTGCGTGTTAACTTAGTCAAACTATTCCGACATCAAGCTGCAGTCTAACGGGATAATAGCAATGGTCCGATTAACGGTTTGTAAGCCAAATCCTCGCTTGCCAGATGCTAGCCCGCACTAGCTCTGAGACCCATTTGATATTCCACAGCCTGTTGAGCTCAATGCATTTTCGACTCAGTGCACGAAACAGCCTTAAGCTGTCGATCCTCTTGATGATCGCGTTTTCCACTTCGTCAGTTTTCGGGGAGGAAAGCAGCCGCATGACTCCGCTGGTAAAGGCTGTGGCGCATTGTAGCCCGTCAGTGGTCAATCTTCGCGGTCGCAAAACTGTTTCGGATGACAAGACTTCCGATCACAACGGCACTTCGAACGTAAAACAAGTCAACGGAATGGGTACGGGAGTCGTGATCGACTCTCGCGGTTACGTGTTGACGAACTATCATGTGGTTCAAGGTGTCAAGCGAATCGAAGTCAGCACCAGCAACCGGATCAAAACAACTGGCAAGCTTGTAGCTCACGACCCCGTAACTGACCTTGCGATATTGAAGATTGAAACCGTGGAACCGTTGCCGGTTATCAAAATCGGCGCATCGAACGATTTGATGCTTGCCGAAACGGTTGCGGCCGTTGGCAATGCCTACGGTTACGAGCACACGGTGACGGTCGGTATCATCAGCCAGCTTGGACGAACGGTTCAAGTAAATGAGGAACAGATTTACAAAAATTTGATACAAACAGATGCTCCGATCAATCCGGGCAACTCGGGTGGGCCGCTCCTGAATCTGGAAGGCGAAATGATCGGCATCAATGTTGCAGTGAGAATTGGGGCACAGGGAATTGCGTTCGCCATTCCGGTCAACGATGCGATGGACGTTGCCGCGAATTTGATGAATCAGCTTGTTCCGGAGGAAGTCTTCCACGGCATTAATGCTAGAACGGCTTACATCGACAACCAGCCTCGTTTGATGGTCGATTCGGTAGATCCTTCCAGTCCAGCGGCAAATATTGGAATGAGCAAAGGCGATCAAATTGTTTCGAGCAATGGCCAAGCTGCGAATTTGGAGCTGGATCTGTATCGCTCACTGCTCAGCACGGCACCTAAAAGTCTAATTGAGCTGGTTGTCACCAACCAAGGATCGCGCCGCAATCTCAGCCTGCGGCTGGCAGAAAATGCCAACCAACCAAACGATCTTCCCTGGCGGACTTTGGGAATCCGACTCGGGACAGTGGAAAAGCATGAGATGGAGGGCCTGCACCCGAACTACACTCGCGGATTACGTGTAACACGCGTCAAGGCAGGCAGTGCAGCTGACAAGGAAGGAATCATGAGTGGCGACATTCTCGTCGCGATGCATGGCTGGAAAACAGAAACGCTGGAAAACCTGGCGTACATTCTCGATCAAAAAGATGTCAAAGAAAACAAAGAGTTCATGTTCTACATTTTACGAGACAAAGAGCCGTTTTGGGGACAGATGCGAATTGCCAAAAGGCAATCGCCCTGATTAGGGTTGCTGCGAGCACGTAACCGCATTGCGGGTGCGCCCAAAACCGTTCGATAAAACCGTTGGCCCAAAGGCCAACGGTTTTTTTTGTTTCTATCTGCGTCTATTCGCGTAAGATTTCACAAGATATAACTCGGTAGTCACCGATTTTCGATCGCCATATCAAGGCCGACTTTCAAGCGAACGTAAAACACCAATGGAGCAGGAATTTCTGGACTGGCTACAAACCCGGCAACGAGTTGACGTCGAACATGCAGCGGCTCGTGGTGGGTATGTTCTGCTGGGCATTGGAGACGACGGAGCCGTTTTTGAATCGGGCAAGAAGCCGTTGGTCATCGCCTGCGATTCGATTGCGCAGGGTACGCACTTTGATCTCAACCACCATTCACTTTGTGACATTGGTCGAAAGGCAATTGCAGTTAACTTGAGCGATCTGGCAGCGATGGGTGCAACACCATTAGTGGCAACACTCAGTTTCCAAATCCCACGCAGCTTTTCGCTGGACGAGGTCAAGGAGATTTTTCTTGGCGCTGAAGATTTGGCGAATCAGTTTGACCTTGAAATCGTCGGGGGTGATACCAATTCATGGGACGGAGGATTGGTCGTTGGCGCCGCGCTAGTTGGACGAGCAGAGAGTTCTTTCTGGAAGATGAGTGGTGCTCAAGCTGGCGATGACATCGTGGTGACGGGTGATTTTGGCGGAAGCATTTTGGGACATCATCTCAAATTCCAGCCATGTTGCGAACTCGCCACCAAGCTCGCCAATGATTACAAAATTAACGGAGCCACGGATGTTAGCGACTCCCTTGCACTGGATTTGTCGCGCCTGGCCTCTGCGAGCGGATGTGGTGCAGAAGTTGTGTTAGCCAAGGTTCCGGTATCCGAAGCGGCGCGGGTATTGTCGGCACGGGAAAACAACAATCGTACCGCGTTGGATCACGCGTTATACGACGGCGAAGATTTTCAGCTAATCCTGGCGGTCCCGCCCGACGTCACTGAACGACTGCTGAAGGACAACACCATCAACCAAGATTTGACCGTGATTGGAAAATTCACGGAACGTTTGGGATTAATTGGCGTAACGAGCGATGGATCCTCGAAACAGATTGATGCCAAAGGATATTGGCATTAAATTTTTCAGTGTTCTTCCCACCCCAAACCGGAATGCCCCAAGAAGCCGGCTCCGCTCGAGAAGTTCGCCATGAACGTCGCCAGCTGCGCAGGATCATGGGCTCGTGCGAACTGACCTAGCCCGCATTTCTCACACGTCGTAGGCCGGCAACGGACAAACGTTGTAATTGCCGGAACTGCAGCCGCTTTTCTGGAAGCAACGCAAAAACATTTTGCAAGTCGAATTAGTGGCGTTTGCGCTGTTCCGGCAAAGCACATACGCGACTTTGTCACGAATCCAGCGATAATAAAAACTGATGGAAACATATATTTATTCCAGTCACGACGAATCACAAACGCAATCGCTGGGCTCAAAACTTGGTGAATTACTCGCGGCAGGATTTACGATTGGACTCAATGGAACTCTCGGCAGTGGAAAGACTCGGCTCGTAAAGGCGATTGCAGCCGGTTTAAAAATTGATCCGGAAACAGTTGTCAGTCCGACGTTTACAATCTGCGTGCCTTATCAAGGCCGTTTGAAAGTCCTGCATCTTGACGCCTACCGAATCAAACAGCAGGAAGAAGTTGACGAACTTGGACTTGACGAAGAGATCGAAGACGGTGCCGTGCTGTTGGTCGAATGGGCGAACAAGATCAAGCAAACACTGCCGTTACTTGAACTTGAAATTGAGGCGCTACCGGCAGGAGAAACAACGCGGCGATATTCTTTTTTCGCTCATTCGGATCGCGCAAGGACGTTGATTCAGTCGTTGCACGACTGGTCGATTTCGAAGTCTTGATTCGAGTTCGCGACTGTCCATCTGGTTGTAACTTTGGCAACAACCAATACACTAAAATCGGCGAAGCCTGTAAAAAATTCAGGTTTGCCTACTTCATTTTGTTTCGCAACATGCAACCAAAACTCGGCCTCCATTATGAGAATTAGCCAAATCCTTTTGCTAGTGATCAGTTTGTGCGGAACCGTACTCGCAGCCGGTTCGGCGAAAACATTCTTTCAAGAACAAGAACCAACCCCGGGGCCGACACAAATTGATGTTGATGCGTTCCCCACAATCGATCCGCCAAATGCGGATTTGAGTTTGACGAATCCGGGGAACAGTTTCGCGCCGCGTGAAGACGAGGTTTTTCCCAGCGAAGTTTCTCGCGAAACTCAACCGCCTGGATTTTCAATAATGGAGCAAACTCCGACACCTGTTTCTCCACTTGTTCAACCCTGGGTGCCCTTCAATAACCGGGCCCATTTGAATGGACCGCAGCCAACTTTTCCTCCAGCCAGTTTAGCCCCGGCGGAGACCCAGGGTCTATTGATCGATCGTGGCGGCTGTTGTTGCCAACCTCAATGTATCACCAGGACAATTTACGTCCCTCAATGGCACACCGTCTACAAGACGATTTATCAAACGCGTTACCGAACAGAATGGCGCAGCGAACCCTATACAACCTCTCGCACGATTTATCGGCAGGTGCCTGAAACCCAAAACTATACGGTGAAGGTTCCCAAGCCGCAGACGCGAGAGAAAACGCATTATTATCAGGAAGAGTACCAGGTTCCGGTGAAGGAAACAGTTCCGGTGATGGTTACTGTGCCGCGACAGAAGGAATACACGACCCTCATCAACGAACCGTACAAAATCCCAATCGAAGAACCTTACACGGTGATGGTTCCACAAAAAAAGAAAACACAATACACAACTTTTCGAACGATTGAAGAACGAGTTCCCGTCCCGGTAAATTACACGGTCGATGTGCCGGTCCAAAAGACTCGACTCGTCACTGATTACGACACGGTCGAAGAGATTGAAACGTTCATTGATCCCTACACGGTGATGGTGCCTCAACAGCGGATTCGCGAAACGGTCGAGTACAGAAACGAGCCTCGTACGCGAGAGATCGAGATTCCTTATTTGGTGTATGTAAAGAAACCACAAACGCGAATCACAAAGGAATTCAAACAGGAAACTCGGTACCGGGATGTCGACGAAGAGTACACAACTTACGTGCAAGAAGAACGGTTTCGAGAGGAATCGACTACATTTCAGGTTCCCGAACAAAAAGTGGTCGCGGAAGAATACACGGTCTCCGTTCCTTACACCGAGACGGAGCGCGAAACCTACTTCGTTTCCGAACCGTACGAGGAAGAAAAAATTCAAGAGTTCGAAGTCACCGTTCAAGTACCCCGGAAAGTTATAAAGCCATATAACGTTCAAATCCCGTACACCGAGGAAGTTGAAAGCAGTTATACGGTGATGGTTCCGCATGAGATTTCCAAAACGGGTTATTACACCGTCAGTGATCAGGTGCCGGAAACTCGCTTTCGAACCATAGCGCGAGATCAAGGGGAGTGGAGAGCCGTCGTCAATCACATTCCGATTTGCAACTGCTCGCAGGATTGCTGTGGTTGTGCTTTGTGTAGCTCAGGGACCTCCACCGTTTGCCAACAGGTTTGGTGCCCGAATATTGTTCAGCACCAAATTGCCTACACCACATTTAGAACAGTGACCAAGACGGTTCCGTACACATATAAAGTGCTCGCGCAACGTCCGGAAACGAAGACTCGAATGACGACCGTTACAAAGTATCGTACTGAACAACGAACGGCAGAGCTGACAGCGTACGACACTCGCAAAGAGCTGAAGGCAAAATCGTACACTTTGACCAAGTTCCGACGTCAACAGAGGGTCCGCGATGTCTCCGTCAAGAAGATCCGCGAAGAGGTCCGAACTCGTGAAATTCCCGTCACGACTTACCGTACCGAAACACGGACCCTAAAAGTTCCCTACAAAGTCGCGATTCCCGTAAAGCAGACACGCACGGTCAAGCAGCCATATTCAGTTTCGATTCCGTACGAGGTTGAAGAGGAAATCATGGTCGAAGTTGCTGAGGAACGAATTCGAAAAAAGACAGAGACCTATTTCGAAAAGGTTCCCTACGCGAAAAAGGAAACTTACACGGTGCAAGTTCCTGAAATCAAATATCGCGAAAAAACCAGGACAGTTGAAAAACTGATTCCCAAAACCAGAGAAGTCGCGTACACGGTAACCGTCCCCGAAATCCGTACACGAACCGAATACAAAACCGAGGTCAGGAAGGTGCCTGAAATCAAGACTCGAGTAGAAACCGTTATGGTTCCGGAAGTCCGCTCCAAGACGACGTACCAGACCAGGTATCGCCAGGTGCCGATCGTTAAAATGCAACCCTATTCGGAACAAGTAGCGGAGTTTATCACGCGAACCAGGTTTGAAACGCGTTATCGCCAAAAAGCCTTTGTGACAACAGAAACTTACTTCATCCAAGTCCCCGAAAAACGCAGCAGGGAGATCATTCGTACCATTGCCGAACAAGTGCTCGAACAGAAAACACGTTCGTTTCCAATTCAAGTTCCCTACCAGGTTCAAATACGCGTTCTGTTGCGGCGACTTTACGGAGTTCAACGAAGTAGCAAACGCATACGTCGACTACGTGGGCCAACGATTTGGTAATGCCATCGACTGGACACGGCAGAACCACAAATAGAACGTTGGCTTGGTCGCGTGGGCATTCGGCCGTAAGACTGTTTGGCGAACCTTACGGCGTGCTCAAAACTGGTGAACAATGGCTCTGCTTGGTTGGCTTACGCTCAGCAACTAGTGCGTGTCGCACGGACGTATAGCGGTCGTGGCGCTCTGATTGCCGGGCGAAACCGACGAAAAGACGCCAAACTTAAACCAAACGCGCTCTAATGTTCGTTTTGAAAAGCTGCTTTGAATTCTTCGTAGCTGCTGATTTCGGGAACTTTCGTTTTCTGTTCCACGATGATCTCATCGTCGCCATCTGGCAAAATCGTATACAGTCGATTGCGACCAAGTGCTTTTGATTTATAGAGTGCTTTATCGGCACGTTCATAGATCGACTCAGCGTCGTCGGTTGGTTCCGCGACGGCCATCCCCATGCTCATGGTAACCACAGTCGACTGGCCGCTGTCACCCACGCTGAAATCGAAAAGTTCTATGGTTTCCCGAATTCGCGTACCAACCGATTTTGCCGAGCCGGGGGTGACACCGTCAAGTAGCACTGCAAATTCGTCGCCACCAATCCGACAAACGATGTCTTCCGGGCGGACGCATTCTTTGAGCGCGTTGCCGATACTGATCAGAACTTCGTCCCCCAAACCATGCCCAAATGTATCGTTGATGCGTTTAAAATGGTCAACATCGACAAGCAATAGCCCGAATGACTTTGCCTTTTTCGATTTCAACCTGGAAACCATGAATTCTATGGATTCGTCATAGGCCTTACGATTTCCGAGATCGTCGCACAAACCGTCGGTCCGTGCTTCGTGTCGAGTTCGATCAAGTTCCTGGGCCTGATTCTCAAGTTTGAATCGGCTGACAACCAGGTCGTTTTCCATTCGGCGATTGGATTCGACAACTCGACTGATGTTATCGACGAGCTTGGTTTGGAGAACTTTAAGATCATCCCCGATCCTCATCTCAACAATATCCTGCTTAGCCGAAACCAACTCGTTGTTATGAGTGTCAACGTCCGAGTTTAACTGTTCGGCGCTTTCAATCAGCTTCAAAAGAGTGTTCATCGTCCGTTTACGATCCTCTTTCAACCGTCTTGGTTCGTTTCTCAACGTATAAAACCGACCGATGATAAAGCCGAGCACCATACCAGCGAAAACCGCCGCCATGGACCAAACGACTATTAATAACAATGTTGAGGATTCAATACCAAACATTTTGAATATGGCTAATTCAAGCTGGGTGATGTGTTATAGAAGGATTTGTGTGGAGAAATGCCACGCAGAAATATAGTACCCGTCCACGCGAGCAAACCGCTGTAACGTAGAAAAAGCTGCGGGAACCCACCGACTGGTTTCAGTTGAGCAGACAATTCGCTTTAAATCGATTTTGCAAATAAGTCGAGCTGCGAATCGATTTCGTCAACCCCTCGTCTCAACACATTCTGAGCTGGGGTTTTGGCATAACGAACAAGAAGCATCGTCATTTTCAGAACTCATGTTAGCCAGGCCACCGCATGAACCTTGCAGTTGTTTGTTTCCGAAAATGGCTCCAGCAGCCATTCCTAAAATCGCCAAAGCGAAAACAATTGATGCAGATATGAAAACGGGTATTATCCCGGCTTTCGGTTTGGCCTGAGTGGGTTCCGACGAAACGGGAAAGTCAGCCGACATTCGTTTCTTGAAATTGACCGGATTCAGCGGGTCGGTTGTCGAACGTTCCATGATCAAAATGGGCAGGTTTAGCTTTTGACAGAGTGCCAAACCCTTGTCTGGACCCAACACCATCACGGCTGTCGCATACGCGTCGGCAGTCATACAATCGTCAGCGACAACACATGCGGTGGCCAGATCATTTTCGGCGGGCCGACAGGTCTTTGGATTGATTGAGTGTGAAAATCGTTTGCCGTCGACGATATTGAAATTGCGGTAGTCACCCGATGTTGCCATCGCAGCATTTTCAAGTTCAGCGACCTCTTCGATTTCTCGGCCAAAGCCCTCTTGAGGTTTCTCAACGCCAACTCTCCAACGTTTGTTCAATCCAGCCGTACCGAGTGCATAAACTTCCCCGCCGACTTCGACCAAGACGTTGTTGCAATTTAGTCTGACCAATCCAGCCACGACTTCATCTACGGCAAATCCCTTTGCGATGGCTGAGAGGTCAATTTGAACCGAAGAAACAGACTTTTTTAGACCAGGCGGATTCGTTCGCGCCGCCAGCTTTTCCCAGCCAACCATCGCTTTGACGACTTCAATTTCAGCATCATCTGGAATCGTAAATTTCTTGTCCTTATTCGGTCCGAAATGCCAGAGCTCAACAGCCGGGCCGACCGTGACATCAAAGGCCCCATCGGTCGCTCGACTGATTTCAATCGCTTTGGCAACTACTTTAGCCGTATCGGCGTGAACTTCGATCCAATCGGTCGAGTTCGATTGATTGAATCTGGAGATCTATTATGAATCAAGGAGAGTATGCGTATTTTGGCTCATCTGACAATCAGCGCATTCAACGAAATGCAGAGGCAATTTGGGAATTGATTAGAAATGATCCAAGAT
>CAMYNE010000083.1 GCA_947259675.1 uncultured Pirellulaceae bacterium | reverse complement strand
TTAGGGAACACCTTTATCTGGGGTAAAAAACCTCAAAACGAAAAAGCCATTGAACTGATGTATCATGCCACCGGGGCCGAGGATAACGGAATCGTGCATTATGCAATGTATTTTGGGCCGACGGTTGTTGTCGATCGTTCCGACAATTTGATGCGAATGATGATGACAAATCACCACAGATTTGATAGCGAGATCCAAAGGCGACTCAACTGGAGTTTCAAAACACACGGAGATCAACTCAAAACCGCGGATCAGCTTGCCAGCTTGTTGGACCAGGCAGATGAACTGGGTGAACTTTCGACGATCGCGACATTCGACTATTACACGAAATTGACGGGCAACGATCCTCCCCAGCCGGAACGATTTGCCGCACTGGGAAAATGGGCGATCGGGTTTTCTCATCAAGACGTTTTGGCAAAACAACGCGACGGTTTTCAACAACTACGCGACATGCTGGGACAACATCTGGACTTAAGTGACAAAAACATCATTGAATTTGTGGGTCGCATTGACGGAGGCGAATGGGTGGGAGTGGCTCTCGTGGCCGGAATAGCACTCAGAGAAGAGATTGTCGCAAAAATCAAAAACTCAGATGGATTCTCGGTCGAGTTCGCTGATCGCGTCGACGAACGACTGTTCCAGACTCGGCGATTGCGCGAGTTCGCCAAACATTGGAAGGGTAAGACTCCTCGCGCCAAACCGACCTATACCCTGCCTGATATCGACGTCGATTACGCTTGGAATCGTAACGACAAATACTTATCACCCAGTTTCGAGACGTACTTCCCGGATGATGAAGATGCCGGAAAACGGTTAGACGATTTGATCGCATCGCAGCATAACCTTGAACTTTCGGATCGAGAAATCCTGGACGCGTTTCGTCAGGGATTGAAGCGTTCGACTACATCGGCCAATCGGAAATTTTCGTTCTTGTCCCAGGCACTGGGTTGGCCCTCCGATCCGTATCAAACCGAAATCATGTTTCATGCGGCGGCATTGGATGCGCCGCAAGACACGCAGTATTACGCGATTTATTATGGTCTCGGCACCTGGTGGGACAAAAGCGACAACGTGCTGCGCCTGTTTGCCGAGATTTTTGCACAACCGATTGAACCGGGCGAGCATAGCGGCATGCATGGGCGAATAATGTGGTCCGTGAGAAACAAACAGTCAGAAAAATCTGTTCTAGCAGAGTACCTCGACGAAGAATTGAAAGAACATGCGGAACTAGATGATTCGACCCTGGTCCGGCTTGTGCAAACCTACAAACAGCTGACCGCGGATAATCCAACCAATCTCGACAAGTTCGACAAACGGGGTCTCTTTTTTATTGTCTGGCGCAGATCGGGCGCAAAATCTGAGGAAGAGTTCAACACCTACTTCAAAGAACTGCGTCGAGACAGTGCAAAAGATGAAAAACGGGTCGGACTGCATGCTCGTCAGGAACAGGGCAAATGGTACGGCGTTGCAATCGTCGGCGGTTTCGAAGCCCACGAATCAATTCTTGCGGCACTCCTGAAGGACAGCAAAAATACACTCGACGTTGCCATGCCCTGGCCCAAACCCTGGAATCTCGAAAAAGGTCTGCCCGGTGCCGCCGAACTCAATGAGCTTTACAACCGCACGAAATAAGGGTGCGTAGAATTACAATAAGGAATCAAGCTGTTCCACCAGATCGCCAAAATGATGTAAAGCCGTGTCAACCGGTTCTGGTTTTTCGAGGTCGACACCTGCGTCACGAAGCAAGTCGAGTGGATACTTGCTGCAGCCACCCCTAAGAAAACTCATATAGTCACTCAGCTCCGTTTCGCCGCCGTTCAAGACACGCTGGCTCAACGCAATCGCAGCCGATAACCCGGTCGCGTATTTGTAAACGTAAAAAGCGCGATAGAAATGAGGAATCCGCAAACACTCGAGCATCAACTCATCATCGATCGAAAATTCGGGACCGAAATAGTCGTCAAGCAGTGTGCGATATGTCTTTTTGAACGCCTCGACCGTTAACGGTTCACCCGCTTCACACATCTCGTGGATGATTTTTTCAAATTCCGCAAACATCGTCTGCCGAATAATCGTTCCCCGAATTCCGTCGATTTCATTGTTCAGCAGATAAGCCCGCAGCCGATCATCATCGGCATTCTGAAGCATGTGATGCGTCAATAATTGCTCATTGAAAGTGCTGGCCACTTCGGCGACGAAGATCGTGTAATTGTAGTATTGAAAGGGTTGACTCTGGGTTGAGAAATACGAGTGCATCGAGTGGCCCGCTTCGTGGGTTAGCGTAAACACATCGTTCAATACCGCCGGTTTAAAATTCATCATGATGTATGGATTGCCATCGTAAGTTCCGTAGCTGAACGCACCGCTCTGCTTGCCTTGATTCGGATAGCGGTCACACCAGCGAGCCGCTGACAGGCCGTTGCGAACCACCGACACGTATTCATCACCGAGAGGAGTAAGAGAATCACAGACCGCTTCCACCGCTTCATCCCAGGTGTGTTCGATTTCGATATCGCTGAGGATGGGCACGTAGGTGTCGTAGTGATGGATTTTATCCAAGCCCATTTTGCGTTTGCGCAGATCATAGTATTTGTAGAGAGCGGGCAAATTCTTTCGCACACTCGCGATCAAATTGTCATAAACGCTTTGTGGGACATTGTCAGCATAGAGTGCTGAATGTAACGCGTTATCGTAGCCGCGAGCTCGCGCGTAATAGACATCTTTTTGAACGGAACCACTGAGCATCGCCGCCAATGAATTTTCGTGAGCCGTAAATTGTTCGTAGAATTGATGGAAAGCCTTTTTGCGCACCGATAGCTCGGGGGAAATCAAAAATTGGGAAAAAGTGCTTGGCGTAAGTTCAACTTCCTGACCTTTTTCATTTTCCAACGAACCGAATTTTAAGTCTGAATCATGCAACTGTCTGAAGATTTTTGAAGTCGCGCCCGCCATTTCTCCTTGCATGGCAAGCAATTGCTCTTCTTTTTCGCCAAGCGTGTAAGGCTTGTAGCGGATCAACCGTTCCAGCATTAAGCGATAAAGTTCCAATTCGGGTGATTCCATAAAGGCGCGCATCTGCTCATCGGGAATCGCCAGAATTTCAGGGCGAATGTAACTTGCCGCTTCACCCGCTCTGGTGGCGATGTTTTGAAAACGCCCCAGCATTCGCTGGTAGTCGCTGTTTGACTGATCTTCGGTCGTTCGTAGGTAAGCATAGTTGCCCATCCGCTCGCCCAGCCGATCAACTTCGCTGTCATAATCAAGCAACTCTCTTAACGTCGCGGCGCTCTCCGACAAACGACCCTTGAACTTTTCGAATCCCGGGATTCGGCTTTCGAAGTCGGTAAACGCAATTTCCCACGCTTCATCGTTGGGAAAAAGCTTGGTTAAATCCCAGGTATCGTTGAGTTCAACGTCTTTTCGGTCCGGCAAACGGACAACGGTAGCAGTGTTCATGTATTTATTTCCTTGTTTCAAGATTGCTCAATTATAAGAAATTCGAGAGTTAAGTTCAGCCCGGGGAGTAACCGAGCGAGTCTGGGACAGACTCGGGTACAATATTAACTCAACTGCACCAGGGTCTTATAGTTCTTTGGAACGAACAGGCTACCCTTGGTGGTGTTCTGAGGAGAATGCCGTTGCAGTTCTTTGCCCAACTGAGTCGCATCCGATTTCGTCTCGAAGAAGTTTCGAAAAGCATTCGTAACGGCGATCACCTGCAACGGAGTTTGGTGGACAAACTCCAGCCGGTAATGTTGGATGCCAGCGGCTCGAAAGAGAGCCAACGATCCGGGATCCGTTTGTGCTTCGGCGCCAAATACCGTATTGCGGCAACCAACGTCAGCCATGACGGGATGATCGCGGCCATTGGAATCTCGAACGGCAACCCGATGCTGCTCGCAGGGGTGTCCGCAGTTGGTGCTGTCTGTTCCGTTGGACAGGAATCTGCAAAAAACACAGTGTTCCATATGAAAAACGGGCAGATGAGAATAGGCAATCACTTCCAGGGAAGAGCAGGGGACCAAATCGGCTAGTTCTTCAATCTGTTTTGCGTTCAGATCGAAAGTCGGCGTGATGCGCGTTAGCCCCAAATTCAGGAATGCCTTTACGCTAAAAGCGTTCGCCGCATTCAGGCTGAAGTCACCAATCAAAGGCGGCAATTCATGCTCGCCATCGATGAGCCCTTTCAAAAGTCCCGCCGATCGAATCAGGATCTCACTATCCAGTGAAAGCAAAAATCGAACTATTTTCTGTTCACTGGGCTTCAAAATCCTCGGGCTGGCAACTCGGGCGACCAGATTTGCCGCTAAGATTTTTTCAACCGAAGGGCGCAGGCCATAAAGTTCAAGATAATCAAGCGTGATGCTGTCCGGTTGGCATTCAATGGCGGCTTCAAGTTGTTCCGGCGAGCGAACCAACAAGTGCAACTTGGCGCGCGACGAATCTGATGGCTCACCCGACTTCAAAGACGAAGAAAGTTTAAGTTGTTCGAATTCTGCCGAAACGATAGGGTTCACAGGGCGATCTGTTTGTGTAACGCGGCACTCCAACAGCTTGGCAACCAATTCGCGACGAGCGGCGTTGAGCTGGCTGGTCGGGACAAAAACGGGTTCGCCCGACCGCAGCTCAACATCGATCAAGTGAAACGGGCTGCCGCCGAGTCGACCGAGTTTGTCGATTAATGTTTCCAAATCGAGAGCTCGTTTTTGGGCGGCCTCGAGTGGCGACTGACCTTTGCAAGTCGCCGTTTCGCCGGAGTCAGTCGTTGCGAAAATCTCAATCGGCTTTCCCAGATTGGCTAGAACCCGAAATCGAATTCCGCGAGTAAAGACGGGCTGTTGATTCGCGGTTAGGCGTTTCAGTTTCTTTTTGAGCTGAGGATCTCTGGTTCGCCAGACCTGATCGCCTTCGCGGATTCGGCTAAAGTCAATTTCGCCTCGTCCAAATTCGACTTGAATTAAACGACTGCCGAGATCTGAAACTGCGTAAACGTTGCCGCCTTCTTCCGGTTCGTCGGGACTCCGCCAATCGGCTGCGTCAAAAACCAGCCCGTCGCCGGGCTTGATTTCACGATCGTAATGGATGACGGCGGCGTCCTGAAGGACTTCTTTTACGTATCCCATCAGCAAACCGCGGTGCCGCGGGGCACGGCCTCGAACGACGTCTTGGTGATTGATACCAGAGATGAAATGGGGGCCAAGTCCACGGGAATAGATTTGTTCGAGATCTTGGCGTTCTTCGGCTTCTATTTCATTTGGCAGATTTGCGACGGCCAGATCAATGGCTTCACGATAGGCACGCGTCGTCAACGCGACGTAATCGGCGTCTTTGTAACGGCCTTCGATTTTCAAACAGGCGATGCCGATCTCAACAAGTTCCGGAATCTGTTCGAGCGCATAGAGATCGCCTGGCGAGAGCAGATACCGATAAGGGCCGAGGTCTCGCTGTTTTCCGTCTACGATCAAGTCGTAAGAAAGTCGGCAAGCTTGTGCACATTTACCTCGATTGGCACTGCGTCCACCCCAAGCCTCGCTGCTGAAACATTGGCCAGAATACGAAACGCACAGGGCACCATGAACAAAGACTTCCAGTTCGACGTCCGTCTGTTCGGCAATTTTCCGTATGTCGGTCAGGCTCAATTCGCGACCCAGCACAACTCGAGTGCAGCCAAGTGAGCGGGCGAGTTCAGCACCCTCGGCACTGGTAATCGACATTTGCGTGCTGGCATGCACTTCGAGTTCGGGGGCGATCTTCCGAGCGAGCTGGGCGATACCCACATCTTGCACAATGATCGCGTCCACACCTGACTGCGCGATTTTGATAATGGCTTTTTCGGCTAGCGCCAATTCATGATCAAAAACAAGCGTGTTGAAGGTCACAAATCCTTTGACGGCGCGCTCATGCAACGTTCGCATCACGTCAGGTAGCTCGTCAATTGAGAAGCCAACTTTCGCCCGCGCTGAGAAATGGTTCAGACCGAAGTAAACCGCATTCGCACCAGCTTCGATCGCCGTCTTGAGCTGAGGCCAATGGCCTGCGGGACTCATGAGTTCAGGTTTTTTTTGTTTTCTGTTCACATTTTCAGCTTAACAGAATTGGTCCACGAGTCTCAGAGGTCCGCAGAACACAGTACCCGGTATCCCAGTATTCAGTACTTTGGCGTCACATTACCTAAATGTCTCGAAAAAGGATTAGTATTTCAAGCGTTTATTCACTTCTCTTCGTATCGGTCGCGACCACGCTTATTCATTTGGTCCTAGTATTACCTCGTGATTCATGACGCACATTCTTTATTCCCTCGCGTTGGTGAGTTTACACATTTTTATTCCATGCTTTTTTATGAGGTTTGTACCATGTTCAGTCTTTCCATTACCAATGATGCGATCAAGGAAATTTTTCGCGAAGAGGTTGAGATTCGAGCGGGCGAAGTCAAAAACGGTTTTGACAACCAGGATTTATTGTTGATGCGAGGTCTATTGCCTCAAGTCGAAGAAGTTGCGTTTGAAGATGAATTGCGAAACGGAGTGGCACTCGAAGCGAGGGAGGGTCTGATTTCAGTCTACTCTTTCCTAGAGCGAAAAATCTGCCGCAACGGGATGATCCTGCGAACGGCAGTCGGACAGCGAATCGTCGATCGAGAGACGAATGAAGCCAGTTGGGCCGACTATCAAATTCGGGAAGCGATCGATGCCTGTTCCCGACCGAGCGCCTTTATCGGACATGTTCTTTCAATCAAGCGAGCAATGCACCGGCCTATCAATCGGGTGCTCAATATAATGAGATTCCTGGGTTCGAATGTAGTCGGGATGAGAGGAACCATCGCAGAGCGTGTGAGTCGTCGTTTGCTTGACGAAGACCCGTCCGAGTTTGGGTTGATGAATGCCATTACCTCGGTCGCACGTGACACTTCCGACCCTCTGATGCGCTGGGACCTGGAAGAGTTCGGTGGTCGCATCGGTCTGGGGCTGGTGAAAATTCCAGAGCGATCGGAGTTGTCTTCGCGACGACGAAATATGAATGGTGGTTTCCTCCGCGAACCTGTTTAGAGGGCATTTCAATACCAGCACGCGACGCAAGGAAGTGGTTCTGTGATCAAAATACGGGAGAACTTGAACCGCTCGTTCGCGCTTCGTGCTTGTATTTTGAAACCGCTTCTAGTGGTTTTTCAGCACTAAAAATTGGGGTGCGTCGTAGCACGGAATTTTATTCCGTGTCGTAATAGTCGGATTAAAAATCCGACCTACAAAACCTTGAACCCTAATTTAAGCTTTGACAAAGCACTAGTCGGTTTTCAGATCGAAAGCGAAGCAACGCCCGATGGTCGACGTGATTTCGGGCGTTTTTTTGATCACGCGGAGGCACGGATTCAGTTTCGCTTGTCCTTCCTATCTGCTTCCAATTCACGGTGCCAGGCGACGTACCCGCGTTTGACGACGTCGGGGTTCCAGATGAACCACTCTTTCAGTTCATCGGGAAGTTTGAATTCTTTGGCCGCTTCTTCAGCCGGTTTACCAGCCTTGAAAGCGCCAGTCGTCGAATCTTGAATAAAGGCCAAGAACTTTTGATACGACTGAACTGCGGGAAGACTAGCAACCGGACCATGGCCTGGTACACAGCAAGATGTGCGGTTCATTTATCGAGGAAACTAATTGCTCCGGTGTTCATATCGTAAATTCCACCCGCAAT
>CAMYNE010000082.1 GCA_947259675.1 uncultured Pirellulaceae bacterium | reverse complement strand
TGCGACTGAAGAATCTCTCGTTGTTTCACGTAGATCCTTCACCTCGTGCCTCGGTTCAGAATGACACAAGTGCAAATCAACTTTGAATTTGCTCTAGACTTGTTGGTGACCGAACATCCGAGTCTATGATACCAGTCCGCGAATGTCCATGAACCAACCGTCCCGTTATTTTGAGTTCGGAAGGAGTGGATTGATGCTACCGGGGGCAAAGCTGCCATTGCCGTGACTGATCGAGTCTGGCAAGACCACCGAATTATTAGTCAGATTTCGATGAGGTAATTCCGAAGCAGGACCAACTGCGTTTGAAACAGACTTTTCCGGTCCGTTTGAATCGAAACTCGCCTGGGAGTTGTAGGTTGAGTTCGTCGTCGCGTCCCGGTTCAACTGCGAAAAGTTGCCATGTGGAGTGGACGGGTAGCCGTTGCTGCTGGGCGGTCTTGCTGGATGACTGCCGAAAACCGGATTTTGTCCCGCGCCCGTTCGTAGCGAGTTGTTTGGTAACCCCTGTTTTTTGAATTGTGAGTAAGGAGGCTGAGTGTTGGCGATACGCGGTTGCTGCGGTCGCTGTTGGGATGCTTGTTGGTTGGGCTGGTATGACAACGACGGATCACCCGGGTTCTTTACACCCTTGGATTCAATTTGTTGTCCAATTGATCCGGCAAACTGATTTGAACCGGCAAACTGATTTGTTGTTTGTGGTAATTCGATGGAGTTTTGGACCCGCCCGGCAATGCTTCCCGTTGATTTGGCAACGTTAACATTGGCCTTCGTCAACGCTTCGGTCGCTGAATTGATGCTGTTGCCAATCTCATTACCAATTCCTGTCGCGGACCGTTTGGCGGGTAAGGCAAAATCGTTTCGCCAATCGCTGCCGAAATCCTCAGATTTATTTTCAGCTGAGCGAGTTCTTTGTTTCAGAGAGTCAGCAAGTTCCCGTTGAACTTCGCTCAGCTTACGGTCGCCAGTTTGAGCTGTGGAATTCCAGTCCGGCAGCTTTGTTTTCAAACTGCCGGGGACGGCTTCAAATGAATTGTCTTTCGAAGCGGAATTAACTTCTGCGTTCTTCATGCTATATGGCTTGCGAATTGGAGATCCAGATCCGCGATTTGAATCGAAGGCAGCGTCCAAATTGTTTTCAATATCTGCGACGTTGCGGTCCAAGTCGTTGCTGTTCGTATTGTTAACCTGCATCTTGACGCTTGGTTCCGGATTGAAATGTGCTGCTGGCGGTGGTGGTGTGGAGGACAGCCGAATGTCATCTTTTTTCCACCAGGCAAGGTCCGCAAGCTTCGGCACACTACGATGCGATCTACATCCCGTTGAAGAAAACAAGGTGGTGGATACGCAAACAGCCATGATCAAAATGTTTACTTGGCAAATCAGTCGCATTGAGTTGCGCCTCTTTAGTGGAATTGCAAACGTTCCGTCGTCCCCGGTACGGGGGCTCAATCATTTAATCGGAAAAATCGAACCATTTTCTGTTTTCGAAATGACAGAAAGTCCTGTATTTGGTTAAGGAAAAGACCTTTCGCGGGCGGGATGTTAAAGATCGCGCTAAGATTGGTCAACAGCGAACAATTGCCACCGAATTTCTGTGCATTAACAGAAAGGAAAGGGTCCGCGACATCATTGTGCTAGCTGGGGCTCAGGTAGAACTCGCATCAAATAGCAGTCATCCTTTGCCATGCTGGTCGGCCGGCCCACGAAAAAAAGGCCCGAAGCAGTTCGGGCCTCACTAGCTTCTTCGGTTTTAAGATTTGGCAGCGACGAATCGTTCAGATACGGCATCCCAATCGATCACATTGAAAAACGCGGCTATATAATCCGGTCGTCGGTTTTGATAATTTAGATAGTAGGCGTGTTCCCAGACATCCAAACCGAGAATCGGAGTGCGACCTTCCATCAATGGATTGTCCTGGTTGGGTGTGCTTTCAACTACCAGTTTGCCAGCGTCGAGACTGAGCCATGCCCAACCGCTACCAAAACGTGTAGCAGCTGTATTTGCGAAATGTTCTTTGAAAGCCTCAAAACTGCTGAATTCCGCAGCGATCGCGGTCGCGAGTTCGCCGCTGGGCATTCCTCCTCCTCCTTCTTTCATAATCGTCCAAAACAGCGAGTGATTCGCATGTCCGCCACCATTGTTGCGAACAGCAGTTCTCTTGTCATCGGGAACCTGGCGTAATTGTGAAATCAGTTCTTCAATGGACCTCGATTCCAATTCGGTTCCTGCGATCGCGGCGTTAACTTTTGTAACATAGCCGGCGTGATGTTTTCCGTGGTGAATTTCCATCGTTCGCGTATCGATATATGGTTCAAGTGCATCATACGCGTATGGGAGTTTTGGCAATTCGTAGGCCATATTATCTTCCTCGCAAATATCGTTTCAATTGCTTGATTGGTAAACAAAGTCGAGTATGAAAGATAACCCACTCGAATGTCGTTCGCAATGGGCGCGATGCTGGCGGAGTTGGAAGCGAGTTTCACGACGGCGCAAAGTTTACAGCATGAACCCGTAATAACACGCCGCGGATCAGGATCCATTCCGTTCAAATTGATTGAAAAAAACTCATTGTCTTCAGCCGAGGCATCAGAGAACGAAGAATCCGGTGACCAAAGGCAAGAGATTCCTCAGTTCGGCCGCAATTAATGTTGCAAACTCGTAGCGTTCTGCCAGATTATCGTTGACTCGGTTCTGTGGCCGCTGGTGCAACGGTCAATCGAGCTGATTCGTCGGTGATCATCAAATACCGTCGAAGTTCTGTCATCACGGCTGGAGCAAGTTCGCTTGAATTGCTGAAGAACCAACCGTTTTTACCGCCCTTGATGGTGATCCGGATGAAGGTTGCCCTTCGCTCTCCGACGAGATTCTGATCTTCGTCCACTGCTTCCATTAACTCAACGTCAACGATAAAGGAACCTTTGACGTTCGAATTCGGATCGGTCGCCTGAATTTTTACGGACGCGTAATCAGGTTCGACCTTGCGAACTTCTGCACCCATTTCCAGGATGTAGCCTCTCAGGCTTTCGATGACCACTGGGAGGGGCGTCGATGTTTTGAATTCTTCGCAAAACAATGGCTGACCTTTTTGTTTTCGCCATTTCACGCCTGCAAGCGATTTCGTTTCTGCATCTTGAAGCGTGATCGGCGAGTCGTCAGATGAACAAGCAGCCACCACGCGGTTTCGACCGGTCTCTTTCGCATTAAGCAGCCCTTGGTCGGCTCGCACAAAGAAATCAGTTGCGGAATCAGACCGCTTGAGTTGCGAAACACCGAAACTTGCCGTAATGCATTTGCCATTGAGCATTTGTTGTGGTGTTTTTGTCAGCGTAGAACGGATCTCTTCAGCGCGTTCGACCGCCGCTTCAATATTGCAGTTCGCACAGAGAATGACGAATTCTTCACCACCGTAACGGGCGACGACGTCTTGGCCCCGGACAAATTTCTTAAGCAGTTGTGCAAATGCAACAAGCGCTTGGTCACCAACATTGTGGCCATAGTTGTCATTGATTTGTTTAAAAAAGTCGATATCGCAAATGATCAGTGAGCACTGAAAGTCAGTCAAGTTGTGGGCACGGACGTATTCATCCAGGACACGCTCAAATTCACTTCGATTTGCTACTTGCGTCAGGGGATCCAGCATGCTCATCGTGTATAGATCTTTGAGCTGACGTTTGAGGTCGAGTTGAACGGACGAGTCCTGTATCAAAATTACGGCCCCGCAAATTGTGCCGTCGTAGGTTCGAATGGGAACGATATTGAATTCGGCTTTCACTTCGCGTCCGCTACGTCCGACGATTCGAAATTCGGACTGTTGCTTTTTGCCGTTTCGAATGCAGGCAACGAAAGGGCATTCCTGATCGGAGACTTCTCTTCCGTCGGCGTCGGTTAAGTTAAATATGGACGGGCTGATCGGTTGGCCGATTGCGTGACCACTGCTGATTCCCGTCATAATCTCGGTTGCTTGATTCCAGGTCTGGATTCTATTGTTCCCGTCTACGAAAATGACGCCGTCCCGAATATTGTCTAAAAGACTCTGTGCGAACAGGTTTTCGCTAGGGACTCGGTGTTGATCCGTGGATTCTAGAGCCGCCATGATACTTGCTTCCGTAAGGTTCGTGGCGATTTCAAAACCGGATGTAATCATGGCTAATTTCTAAAAATGTGAGCTGTTGCTTTGAAATTTTCAATCAAAAGACGCACCGAAGTGGACGCCTCACCAAGTCTAGGTCTTCGCTTGTCAGTGGAAAATAATTTCAAGCCTTGACTCAGATCGAAGAAACGTTTTGTTTCGGTTTGTTCCGAATGTGGTGATTGGAAGGCCAATCGGCGTCAACAGGCAAAATTCAGAGTTCAAAACGTCAAATTAGAAGCGGGAAAACTTGAAAATCGTGTCGTTGGTGTTTTGCGAAATCGTGTCCGTTAATTTCCCAGGTATGCGAAACGCTGGTTGTAGCTTAATTACGTGGTTTTGGAGTTGGCCTGCGTCGCTTGAGCCCCCAGACCTTTAGAATTGGCTAGCAGATTAAGTCTCAGGAGCAGATTGCCGAACAAATAACGAAGGCTCTTCATTTCATTGTTTGTTTGGTTTTGGAAATGGTTATACGTCGTGATGGTCAAAGGCGGCGCCGAGTTGTAATTGACGAAGTCTCCAACAATCGCGACGAAAAAAAGACCGTCTCGCGCGCGAGAACGGATTCGCAAACCGTACGCAACAAAAAGACAGATAAATCGAGAGACGACTCCAGGCTGTACTCGTTCGGAGCGGATCGCCGAGGACAGCCCAAGACGACGGATTTCCTGCCAAAACGCTTTCTGCCGTTCGCTTGTGTAGTGTTGCTCCTTGTTGCATCCATTGGTGTAATCAATTTGTTGGCATCCTACGCCCCGACCTGGCAAAGTGTTATTGGCGACGCCGGTCTGCGAACGTTTTCGCTCACCGGAGTTGGAAGTCTTTCCAGCTGGTTCTCATCTTTCTTGCTGATCATTACCGGATTGGCAAGCCTTCAAATCTATGCGCTTCGACAACACCGGTGCGACGACTATCGAGGGACTTATCGACTGTGGCTGTGGATGGCTTTGTTATTTATGCTGGCCAGCATTCACTGTGTTGTGGACCTGGCAAGTGTCCTGCAAAACGCAGCCTCAGCGATTATGAACCAGCCTGTCGGCGAAAAGGTGTGGGCCTTGCTTGCTTTTAAACTCGTGGCCTTGTCCCTGCTGTTCGTTCGTGGACTTTTCGAAGTCAAAGAATCCCGAGGCGCGTTCACAATGGTTGTCATCGTCTGGCTGGCGTACACTTCGGCGACTGTCTTGCAGATTCCAGCCTTGAAAAACTCGTTGGTTGTCGATTACAACGCAGTGTATGGAAACTTGATTCTGTTCGCCACGACGATGTTGTTGCTCAGCCAACTTACGTATGCACGATTTGTCTTTATGCAAGCGAATGGTTTGATCAGACTCAAGGTCGCCAAAGAAAGGGTTGCCAATTCAGGGGTGATGTCAAAAACAGATAACGTCGAAACATACGTCGGCAAATCGGATGCGGAGTCTACCGCAAAGAACACCAAGGCATCCAGGAAAAAAACAGCAAGGCAAACCTCGAAACAGGCTGCCCCGGCAACTCCTGAAACAGCTGTTCCAGTCACAAAGTCAAAAGTTCGTCCGCCCGTTCCCAAACCGAAACGAAAAATCCCGCCTGTGCCAGCTCCGTCGAAGCCAGTCGCAAAAAAGCAGACGGCGGCGGTCGACAACGAATCTGAAGCTCAAGCCATTCTTGCCATTACACCAGAGCAATATGCCAAAATGAGCAAGGCCGACCGTCGTCGGCATCGAAAGCTCGAAAAGCGGCAACGGCGTGCGGCCTAGGACAAGCATCCCCGCGCATTCGGTTCTCTTTCCAGCTTGATTTGCGTAGAATCTCCTCTTCGCATTTATGTTCTAACTTTTTTAAGAAACAGATGACTGTCCGAACTCGTTTCGCTCCCAGCCCCACTGGTTATTTGCACATTGGCGGCGTCCGCACCGCTCTATTCAATTGGCTGCTTGCCCGACAGGCTGGCGGGCAGTTTATTCTTCGTATCGATGACACCGACAGCAAACGGAATCTGGAACAGGCTTTGCAACCGATTCTTGACGGGTTTCGGTGGCTGGGCATCGATTGGGACGAGGGCCCGGAAATCGGCGGGCCATATGGTCCTTATTATCAATCGCAGCGATTGGGAAATTATCAGTCGGCGGCGGCCAAGTTGCTCGAGAGCGGTCACGCGTACCGCGATTATGCCAGACCGGACGAAACAGTTGCCGAACGTGAAGCGGCCGAAAAAGAGAAACGCGACTTCATTTATAGTCGTAAGTGGATGGCCGAAACCGATGAAGACATTCAACGCTTTGAAGCGGAGGGACGCCAATTCGTCGTCCGGCTGAAAATGCCTCGTGAGGGCAAGTGCGAGTTTCACGATTTGATTCGTGGCGATGTTTCGTTTGATTGGGCTCGTGAACAGGATCACGTCATTCAACGAAACGACGGAACCTGCCTGTATCATCTTGCTAACGTGGTCGACGATGAGGACTTCAAAATCACCCATATTGTTCGAGCCGTCGAGCACCTTTCGAATACGCCCCGGCAGATCTTTATTGCCAAATCGCTGGGATACGAATTGCCAAAATACGCGCATATTCCGTTCGTCGCGGAACCGGGAAGCAAGAACAAGTTGAGTAAACGAAAGATCGAAAAGTACTTCAAGAATCGTGACTTTAAACAACTCTTCGACCGCGGTGCAGAGATTGCCAAACGAATCGGGCTGGAAATCGAACCTGCGTCATTCAATCCGGTATTGATCGAGTTTTATCGTGCGATTGGATTTTTGCCGCAAGCGATGGTGAACTACCTGCTGCTGGTGGGCTGGTCACTTGATGACAAGACCGAAGACTTCACGCGTGAGCAAATGCTTGAGCATTTTTCTTTGGCACGAGTTGTAAAAGGCGAAGCCAGTTTTGATCCGCAAAAGCTGATGGCATTCCAGGCACGATGCATGAACAATTTTTCCATGAAACGAAAAGTCGCGTTGTGTCTTTCGTTTTTGCAAGCGGCTGGGATCGTTTCTGACCCGCCGGACTGTGAACTCGGTCCTTACTTGACCAGGATCGTGGCGGCGGCAGATGATCGAATTGAGATCGCGGGCGATATTTTGAAGTTTGATGATTTCTTTTCAGACGACGATGAACTGGACTACGACGAGAAGGCCTTTGAAAAACGGCTTGTGAAGGCTGAGAACGCTGGCTTTTTGCTCAGCGAGCTGAAAAAGTTGCTGGTCGTTGAGGATCACGCTTCACCCCAGGAAATGGAAACACTAGTGAAAGGTTTTTGTGAGACGAAGGGGATCAAGATCGGCCAAATCATTCATGCGCTGAGAGTGGCGTGCACGGGCAAGGCTGCCGGATTCGGAATGTTCGACACGATGTCAATCCTCGGTGCCGCACGTTGCGCTAAACGAATCGACGCCGCATTGGAACGCCTTGATCGAGATCGAGTCTAAACGATATTCGCCGTAGCTGACTCGTTTCAACGCCACATGTCGTTCAATGAGAAATCGAAATACGGTCAAAGTCATCCTGAAGAAGCCTAAGCGACTGACGGATCTCTCGTGCATTTACGAGAGATTCTTCGGTCGCCTAGGCTCTCTCAGAATGACTTTGGCTATTTTCTTGCTCCATTGAA
>CAMYNE010000081.1 GCA_947259675.1 uncultured Pirellulaceae bacterium | reverse complement strand
CCTAAAATTAAGCTTTGACAATCCACTAGAAATTGTCCGGCCACGCTAATCTGCTAACGAATCCTGCGTAGCCAAAGTCTGGATGGGCTGTTCGTTCCAAAAAAAACTCTGGACTCGATGATTGTAAGAATCGAGCACGTGAATCATACCCCGGCTGTCAATGCACATTCCCCACGGTTGATGGAGTTGACCTGGTTCGCGCCCGGGACCTCCCCACGTGCCAAGCGATTTGCCGTCCAGGGTGAACTTCTGGATGCGATTGTTCCCAAATTCGGCAACGTAAATGTGCCCCTTACCATCGAGCCATAAATCGTAGGGATATCGCAGCTGCCCTACTTCAGAACCAGGCGTTCCCCAACTTTGAATAAAGATTGCCGAATCACCCGTCGCATCAAAAACCTGAATACGATGATTGCTCGCATCAGCAACCCAGATAAAATCCCGTTCATCGATGGTGATGCCTTGAGGTCGCAGAAAATTACCCGGTTCGGATCCGTGACCTCCCCATTCAAACAGAAATTTACCGTTGGCATCGAACTTCTGAATGCGATCGTAGTCACCGTATTCGGCGACATAATAGTTGCCTTGGGTGTCTTGGACGACATCCGTCACAAACCCGAATTCACCCGGACCGCGACCATTCACGCCGCCGATGGTCCTGGATTCAACCAGCTCCCCCGTCTTCGTAAAAAACAGGACGCGATAGTAGTGCGTATCGGCAACCATGATCAATCCGTCATTACTGAACGAAAGCCCACAGGGTTTGCCGTCTTTGAATTCGGGAGTTCGCCAACTCCGTTGAAACTCGCCACCGGCCTGATGGACTTGGATTCTGGCCGTCATATCCACGATGTAGATTTGGTCTTGATCATCAATGGCAATGGCACGTGGCTTTTGGAAACGAGCGTCACCCAGTCCACGTCTACCATAAATCTCTACAGAATCGGAAGGCGTTACCGAATCTTGACAACCGCTGACCGTTAAGCAAACTACCATGACGAAGAGCAGCCGTCGAAACGCTGGGCGACTCCAATGGTCGAGGTTGTTAAGAGTGGCCAAGTGTCGACTTGACACGTTAAACGATTGCATATCTGCCCTTGAACGAAGTTGGCTGGTGGGCGAATTGTCCGAAGGACCGATCGACAATTCGTCGTACCGAGGCCTTGCTGTCCAAATTGACCTACAACACAGTTTTGGAACTACTTGACCCTGCCGGACCCATACAGATATAGTACCGAAATAGAACGATCGATTCTGGAATTCTGCCAATATATGACTGCATCTGTCATTGACCTTAAGAATGTGGACGATTTGCGCGATGTGGTCCATCGTGGAGTCGAGGCGTTGGCCGCTGGACAGGTCATTGCCCTGCCAACGGAGACAGTTTACGGTCTGGCCGCAAGTGCATTGCGTGAAGACGCGGTCGCCCGATTGTTGGAAATCAAGGGTCGCGACCCTAATAAACCCTTGGCTTTCGCCATTAAGAGCTACGAAGACGCGCTTGACTATGTTCCCAATTTGTCGGCGCTGGGACGGCGAATTGCCAGACGTTGTTGGCCGGGTCCCATCACGATTGTGGTGGATAATAACCACCCGGACAGCGTAATTCAACGATTGCCCCAACTCGTTCAGGATGTCACGGTGCCGACAGGAACGGTTGGGTTGAGGGTTCCGGCTCATGAAGTTGCCTTGCAAATTCTCCGGTTGTCGGCCGGTCCGATGGTGTTGACGAGCGCGAATGAAGCAGGGGGAGAACCGGCAATCACGGGTCAACAGGTGATCGATAACCTGTCGGATAGCCTCGACCTGATATTAGACGACGGTCCGTGCCGGTTTGGACAGCCTTCTTCCGTGGTTAAGATTACCGAAAATGACATTGAATTTCTCCGCCACGGCGTGATCGACGAAAAAACGCTCAATCGAATGGCCGCGTATATCGCTCTCGTGGTTTGCACGGGAAACACATGTCGCAGCCCAATGGGTGAAGCCATCATGCGAAAACGGTTTGCCGACAAAATCGGATGCAAAATCGAGGAACTCGAAGATCATGGCGTGACCGTTATTTCAGCTGGCATCGCAGCGATGCCCGGTGGCCGGGCTACGCCTCAAGCGGTCGATGTCATGAAGAAAATGGGGCTGGACATAAACGGTCACAGCTCGCAACCGGTAACCTACCGGCTCGCCCAGTTTGCAGATTTGATTTTGACCATGACCAACGGGCATCGGCAAGCGATTGTGTCTCAATGGCCCAATGTTGAGCCGAGAGTGAATACTTTGCGTCAAGACGGGGTCGATGTATCGGATCCGATCGGGATGCCGGTGGAGGCTTACCAGTCTTGTGCAGATCAAATTGACGAAAGCTTGACTCAATGGATTGACGGGATTCAACTTTAGTTGAGTCATTACAACTTACGAGACTTTTGAATCGAGTGATTCGATATGAAGATTGCCATCGGTAGTGATCATCGGGGAATTGACCAGCGAAAGACGATTGCCGAAGCGATTGAGTCGCTCGAAATGACGGTCGTCGATTGTGGAACCCACATTACCGAGTCTTGCGACTATCCCGATATTGCCGAAGACGCCGCGCGGAGAATCGTTGCGGGTGAAGCCGATAAAGGGATTCTAGTTTGTGGAACTGGGATTGGAATGTCAATTGCCGCAAACAAAGTGAATGGAATTCGGGCGGCAGTATGTCACGATCGCAAGACCGCGGAACTCAGTCGACAACACAATGATGCAAACGTGTTGTGTATGTCAGCTTCTCTCAGTCCCGAAGAGTTGACCGAGCTGGTGACGGTCTGGCTGACAACCGATTTTGAAGGTGGGCGGCATCAACGCCGAGTTGACAAGGTGATGCAGATCGAAGCTGGCCAGGTTGCGACGTAGGGATGGAGTCAAGAGTGTAGCCGCAATTGTCTCAATTGCCGAGCAACAACATGTGTTGCTCAACAACAATTGAGACAATTGTTGCTACACTGTCAGCTAATGATTTCGTTGACGACTCGACCCGCGACATCGGTTAAACGGAAATCTCTTCCGGCGTAGCGATAGGTCAATTTTTCGTGATCCAGACCAAGCAGATGCAGAATCGTGGCATGCAAATCGTGCATGTGAACTTTGTCACGAACGGCATGGTGGCCAATCTCGTCGGTTGAACCATGTGCGTAACCGGCTTTCACGCCGCCGCCCGCGAGCCAGACGGTGAAGCCGCGCGGATTGTGATCGCGACCGTCTTTGCCTTGGGAAAACGGAGTCCGGCCAAATTCACCGCCCCACCAGACCAACGTGTCTTCGAGCAATCCTCGTTGGGCAAGATCAGCCAGCAAACCGGCAACCGGCTTGTCGACCGCTTTCGCATGCTCCGCGTGCTTTCCCATGTTCGAATGTTGATCCCATCTGGGGTTGGTCGATTCATCCGCGTAGTTGATCTGGATATAACGTACGTCGGCTTCGGCCAGACGCCGTGCCAGCAGACATTGTCGACCAAAATTCTCCGTTTCTTTCTGATCGATACCGTACATTGCCAACGTCGTCTCGGTTTCTTGCGAAAGATTCATCACACCCGGCGCGTTAAGCTGCATGCGATAAGCTAACTCGTAAGATTCAATCGTAGCTTCCAACTGATCTTCATGAACTGAGCGCTTCGCCTGAGCGCGATTGAGCGACTGAAGAAACTCAAACTGACTTCGTTGCAGATTTGCGGACGTTATGCTGTTGGTAATATTTCGAATCCTGGATTTCGATACCGCTTGACCGGCTCTTCCAACCGCGGTTCCTTGAAAGATCGTCGGCAAAAAACCATTCGAATAATTTCGTGGTCCGCCTTTGCTGGCCGACGGATTGATCGTGATAAAACCCGGAATGTTCTGGTTACCGGTTCCCAACCCGTAAGTAATCCAGCTGCCAATCGAAGGCCGAACCAGGTTGGTCGCACCGGTATGCAAGAACAAAGTACTCGGACCGTGGGCAACTCCTTCGGTATGCATCGAATGAATCATGCACATCTTGTCAACGTGCTGGGCCATTTCCGGAAACAGGTCTGATACCCAACGGGCACTCTCGCCGTATTGCTTAAAGCCCCACAGCGGTTTCATTAAGTTTCGTTTGCTCTTTGACCCGAATGTCCCAAATCGAACACCAGTGAAATCGATGCTTTTCCCGTCGCTCTTGATCAATTCGGGTTTGTAGTCGAGCGAATCAACATGGCTTGGGCCGCCTTGCATAAATATGAAAATGACCCTTTTGGCGCGGGGCGCAAACATTGGCTTCCGAAGAGCAAGCGTTTTGATTTTCTCATCGGCCTTCGCGGCGTCGGCAAAGAGTCCGGCTAAAGCCAGTCCCCCGAATCCACACGCGGTACGGTTGAGCAATTGGCGCCTGGATAATTTCATGGAATGCAAATGGTTGGAATCACGCATCAGTTGATATACCTGAAGTCAAGACTGGCAAACAAGGCGTGAAACAAACTTGTCCACGCCTCCTGTTCCCGCTCATCTGTTTTTTGGCCAATTTGCGCGAGATACGAAAGAGCAAGCCGGGTTTCTTCTTCTGTCGGGTTCCTCCCCAACGTCTTGAGATAGGCAAGTCTCAATCGTTCCGTGGCGACGCTCTGTCTTGTTTCACCAAGCAATCGCTTCGCCGCAAGACCATAGGCAAGGTACTTGTATTGCGGTTTCCAACAACCAGATTCGGATTGGCTATATCGAACACTTCGAAAAGATCCAACATCGTATTGCGAAAAGCTGGAACATAAACACTGCGCCTTACCGAATCAAATTTGTATCCCAGGTCATATTGCTCGATTTTGCGGATCGTCAATCCGCCGGTTGTCAAATCCAGTTGTCCTGAAATGGCAAGCATTGAGTCTCGCAAAACTTCAGCATCGACTCGGCGACGATTGGCTCGCCATAGCAAACGATTTTCAGGATCGACGGCGGCAGATGTCGCCTCAGCGGTCGTAGACATTCGAAAAACTCGAGAAAGGATGATCTCGCGAATCAATTTTTTTGTCGACCAACCATCCTCGATAAACTTGGATGCGAGATAGTCCAGTAACTCCGGATGAGAAGGACGCTGCCCCATCTTTCCGAAGTTGTCGGTTGTCGCAACAAGTCCTTTACCGAACAGGTGCCGCCAAACTCGATTGACATAGACACGTGCCGTTAATGGATGTTCGGAATTGGCAATCCAGCGGGCGAGTTCTAACCTGCCGCTTGCGTCGGTCGGAATCTCCACATTATCAGCTTCGTTACAGATTACACTGACGAATCCTCGTGGAACAACGTCACCCAGATTCCGAACACTGCCACGGATGTGAATATGCCCGTCTCGAGGATTTGCTTCTTCGTCGACTGACATCGCTTTGGCGATTGGTCGGGGAGCGTCCTGTTTCAGCAGTTTTAGCTGAAGGTTCAATTCGTTTACTTTTTGCTTCGCTGCTCTCAACTCATCCGATTCGAATGACTCGATTGCAGGCATGGCATCAGGTTGATTTTGCGCAACGGGTTGGGGATCGGTTTTGGCTTCCGTGTTGTTTTCATCGTCTTGAAGAATGAACTGAACTGCATCAACAATCACGACTCCGTCGGTATCGTCAGTTGAAATCGTAACCGAAGCGAGATTGTTGGCTTCAAAACGGTAAGTCCCCAAGGAAATGAAAATTCCATCGATGGGAGGATCCTGCGACTGGTTGACGACTCGTTCTGCGCGACCGTCTTGGTGATTAATCGTGACGGGAACGTTGGAAGCACGATTTCCACCTGGTGAGTACGACATCCTAACTTCGTATTGTCCACCCGTTACCAGGCTGGGCGAAAACACCGCCTGGTTTTTGCCTTTAGTTTGTCCGTCATCATGGATGTAGTTTTCACCGACGTAAGAAGGCACGTACGTCGATTTTTTCCACTGGCCCGTTAGCTCGGCTTGCGAGTCATCGAGAACAATGCCTGGAAGACCTTTGACGGCCAGCCGTCTTGTGCGTCCGTTTGTGACAACTGCTCCTCCGATGGCATTCATGCGCTTCGTTGCGACGCTGAGTTCCTTTGTCAATTTCGCGACCTGTTGTTTGTACTTTTGTTCGGCGGCGGTTTCGGCATCGGTGGCCAAAGATCGTTGCACGTAACTTGAGACATTTCCGTCGACCAGTGATTTTGTACTTTGAAAAATTCCGGCCAATGCGTAATAGTCTTGAGTTGGAATCGGGTCAAATTTGTGATCGTGACAACGCGCACAACCCAAAGTCAAAGCCATGAACGAGCGGCCAATCGTGTCAACTTGTTCATCGATCACTTCCATGCGAAGCAGTTCTTTGTCTTGCTGTTCGTAATTGGTTGGTCCCAACGCTAAAAAGCCCGTTGCGACGATAAATTCTGATCTTTGATCCTGGGATTCGTAGGGTAATAAATCACCGGCGATCTGTTCTTTCGTAAATTGATCGAAGCGTTTGTCTTTGTTGAATGAATCAATGACGTAGTCCCGATATCGCCACGCTTCAGGAAACATCAGACTTCGCCCGCCACCACTCGATTCCGCAAACCGGGCAACATCGAGCCAGTGACGTCCCCAACGCTCGCCAAAATGGCTGGAGGCCAAAAGTTCATCGACCAAATCCTCTAGATCTTGTTCCAATGAATTACTGCTGGCGACAAAATCTTCGACCGTTTTCTCGGACGGTGGCAATCCGATCAATGCGAAATAGACCCGACGCAGAAGCGTTTCCCGATTCGTGTCGGCCGCCGGTTCCAATTTGTTTTTTGCCAATCGAGCCAAGATAAATCTATCGATCGTCGAACGCGGCCAATCCGCATTTTGCGTGTCAGGTGGGCTGACTTTTTGAAGTGCTTGAAAAGCCCAGAATTTTCTGCCTTCTTCGATATCAACCGGACCCGAATTGGTCGGCCCGCTGTTCGCTCGCGGATCGGGCGCACCGAGCTCAATCCATTTGGTCAACACGCCGATTTGGTCGTCTGACAACTTGCCTGTGGGTGGCATCTCAAACGACTCGTAGTGAATCGCTTCGATCAACAAGCTTTCGTCAGGTTTGCCGGGCACGATCGCCGGACCTGAATCACCGCCTTTGATCGCTTCTGCTCGGGACGTCAGACGAAGTCCACCACGAATTTTCTCGGTTTGATCGCCGTGACATTCAAGACAGTTTTCGACCAGCAGCGGACGAACTTGATTCTCAAAGAACTCCATGTCGGCCGCAGTGAAAATTCTTTCTTCCTGCGCAACCAATCCGCAAACTGATCCCAATGGCCCGCCGAGCAGGACAATAAAGATAATTGCTTTAAGCGATTGGACCATTCGCATGAGGTCGGTTGGAAGCGGCAATTCACTGGAAACCGGTTTTGGTTATTGTAACCCAAAACGGTGATCTAAGGATTGGGATTGTTTTCGCCATTTTTTCGGCAAAAGCAATCCCAATCTGTTTTCGAATCCCGGATTAATGCGAATGCCAAGACATCAAAAAGGCAATGTCATTTCGAGGTCGAATGGGTCGCGAAGACCGTCACCGAGCCGTTTGAGTGCTTCCGTTTCAATTTGCCGGACTCGTTCACGAGTCAGGCCGAGTTTTTCACCGATTTCTTTGAGCGTGTGCGGTTCCGTGTTTTCCAATCCAAATCGCATTTTTAATACGGCCGCTTCTCGCTCGTCCAATTCGTGCATCATCCGTTGGATGTGAGACATGACATCGTTCTCAAGCAACTCTTGATCTGGACTTCGCATCCGCTCGTCCATCACCATTTCGCCAAGCGACCAACCGGCGTCTGATTGATCGGTTTGAGGAGTCGAGTTGTAGATCTGAATTGCCTTTTTGATGATTGGCAACTTTCGCTTTGGTAGCCCAAGAACTCGGGCAACTTCTTCGGGGGTTGGATGGCGTTTGAGTTCGTCGGTTAAGCGAACACTTGCCCGACGCCATTTCGAAAGTAGCTCAACCATATACGCGGGAATGCGGATCGTTTTGGCCGAGTTAATCAAAGCTCGCTTGATCGATTGTTTGATCCAATAACTGGCGTAAGTACTAAACCGCGTCCCCATGTCGGGGTCGAAGCCTTCCACCGCTCGGAGCAATCCAAGGTTTCCTTCTTCGATCAGATCTTGAAGCCCGAGTCCTTTGCCGGTATAGCCTCGAGCGATGTTGACGACCAAGCGCAAATTGGCTCGGACCATTCGGTCACGAGCTCGAACGTCGCCCTGGGCGATCTGACGAGCCAGCATTTTTTCTTCTGCTGCGTTCAGAAGACTGGTTTCGTTAATTTCTTTCAAGTACGTTTCAAGCGGCGTCTGGAGATTGGATTCCCGGGTCGTAAACTTTGTTTTTGGTGCTGCCTGAATTTCAATTTCATCGTCCAAATCGACTATTTCTTTTTCGTCCTCTGAATCGATGAGGTCGTTTTTCTTTTCAGGTTTCATATATATCGCCTTAAATTATCGCGTTTATGGTTGTTCTCATAGACAAACTATCGACGTCGATTCTTCAAACTCTGCAACCTTGGCAATCTTTAACGATATGAAGGGACTATGACGATGGAAGGGATCGTGACGATCATTGGGTGGAGATTTCATCACGGCATGTGTAAGTCTGCGCCTCAGTTTCCGCTGTGCGCGACAAATTAACAAATGAACAGCGTCATCCTAAGGGAGCTTTAGCGACCAAAGGATCTCTCGTAGATCGACGAGAGATCCTTCACCTCGCTCCACTCGATTCAGGATGACAATTCCGGCAGCTCGCGTAACATGGTAGTTCATTAGAAGAAAGCTTGAGCTCGGCGGCGATGATTCAGATTTGTAGGCCGAAAAAAGCTCTGCGCTGTTCTAGCAACGCATCACGGTAACCGCCGCTGGTGTCGGAACAGCGCTGGGCTCGTTCCGGCCTACGTCTGCCCAACCCAGAGATAATCGACCATTGTCCATTTGATTGACAATGAGAAAATATTAAGCGAAGCTCGTTTACAATACGATGTTGTTGACACTTCCAACATTTTTCAACTAGGACATTTTGCGTCACCATGCCGCTGGAACATATTAAAGTCAACAAGTCTCAAAACAGTTTTCACAGCATGATTCTGATCGGATCGATGATTTTGCTGCTGGGGCTGATTGGATGGACGTTGTTTGGTTTCTGGGGAGGGGTCATGGCAATCGGATTGGCCGTTTTGGGAATCTTTCTTGGTGAACGAGTCTCGCCGCGCGTCGTCCTGAAGATGTACAAAGCTAGACCGATTCTGCCGAATCAGTCGCCTGAACTTGCTGAAATGTTTTATTTTCTTTGTCGCCGGGCTGAACTTGATCCACTGCCCGGGCTTTTTTACATTCCCACCAAATTGCCAAATTCGTTTGCCGTGGGGCATGACGAAACAGCGGCGGTTGCGGTTACCGATGGGCTTCTTCGAACCATGAACCCGAGAGAACTTCAAGGGATCATGGCTCACGAAATATCCCATCTGGCTCATCGTGATACACATGTCATGGGCCTGGCCGATACCATTGCTCGTATCACATCGCTGTTGTCCAGAATTGGGCTGCTCTTGATGTTTTTGTCGCTGTCGAGCATTTTCACAGGCTCGGATCCGTATTGGTTTTTACTAAGGGGATTGTTGTTATTTTGTGCTCCGGCAATCACCATCATTTTGCAGTTGGCGCTTTCCCGCAAACGCGAATTCAACGCGGATATGGGGGCCATCGAATTGACGGGAGATGCCTACGGATTGGCGTCGGCTCTCGATAAGCTCGAACGACTGGCTCAACCCCAGAGCATCTGGCGCAAAATATTGGCACCAGGTCAAAAACAGACTCAATCCGCGATTTTGCGGACCCACCCAGAAACCGAGGAACGCATCAAAAAGCTCTTGGCGATTGCCAGAAAATCGGACTCACAAATTTCGACTGAACGAGTTGTTCCGCCACGAATGGCTCCTGCCGTCCGTGTCAGCTCGCCCAGGCGCATTCCAATCGGTTTCGAAGAAAGAGTGCGGGCCAAGCCCAAGTACCGAATCATGTCTGGGGTGTTTCGATGAGGATTCAGTGCCTCAAGTTGTTTAACGCCCAGCCGCAGGCGCCGGCCTTGTGCGACATCAGGCAATGGAGCCGGCGCCTACGGCTGGGCGTTAAACGATAATGGCTTTGCCGACTAGAGTTCCCAGGGATTGACCGTGATCCGGTATAACTCATCGCCATTCTTGCCCTGAATGGCGATCGTCAACTTGATCTTGTTGCTGATCAAGTCTTCGAGCTTGTCTTTGTTTTTTTTGACGTAATCCTGTAATGCCATCTGAGTCTTGCGGTGGGCCTGTTTCGTCTGTTCGTCGTTCAATCGCTTGTTCTCGCAGACATAAATCAGTTCGCCAGGTCCCGATTCAACGTCGACTGCGTTGAGGCTGGAAAACAACATCTTCGGCAGGTTCTGTTTCTCGCTGCTGACAAACGAGTCCAGATACGACTGTTTTACATACCCACAACCGGAATAAACGAGAACGGTCCAAGCGAGAATGACAAACGACGTTCGACGAATCATGAATGTTGCCTGCGGTAACGAAACAACGGCTGTTGGTTGGAGGACTATTGGCTCAAGCCCAGTACTTCAGTACCTTGCTCAAAAACAATATCGGTTGGAATTCCAGCCCGATTAACTCGTTCCAGATCCGCTTGAAGAATCGGACCCACAAAACCCAGGTTGTCTGTGAATTCGCGAGCGGCTTTGTAATCGCCGTTGCCCTGCAGTTCCAGGAGTCGGGCACTGAGTTCTTTCATCGCGACTTTCATTTGATCCATATTGATCCGGTAGCGTCCAGATTCTTCACGCGTAAACGCGCCTTTTTCTTTGAAAAAATTAAAGCGAAGCATGTTAGATTTGCCGTGAGCACTCGACGCCCCAAATCGCACCGAGCGAAAAACACTCGTCATGAAGGTGACGTAATAGTCTTCCAAACTGCCTTCGCTGAGCTCCCCTTGTTCAAATAGTCGAGTCACCATATACAGCCCCAGAATGTCGGCTTTGCCTTCTTCGATGGCACTGGCGGCTTCGCGCAAAGCGGAGCGTACTTTGCCATTTCCCGTGATCGTCTCCTTGATACCCAGCCCATGAGCCACCTCGTGAAACATCGTGTTTGAGAAAAAAGCGTTGAAGGTAATGTGCTTACGCTGTTCGGGCACAATCAGCAGATCAGCGATCGGGACGAGAATTTTGTCGAACTTGGCCCGCATCGAATTCTTGAGTTGCAAACGCCGCGAGCCTTTTTTTAGTTGAACTTCTTCGTCGTTCGGCAAATTAATCGCAATGGTCTTGGAGCCTGCATTGCAGTCGCCAGCGTAGTAAATTACATCGTAAGCGTTCAAATCCGAATTAGTGCCGGGAGTTTCCTGCTTGTACTTGTCAGCCACAGGCAGGCCCTTTTGCAAATCCGGCAGCATGGACGCGTATTTGCTCAGCCGCTCGCTCCAGGACATGTCCTTGACGAGCACATAGCATTCGCACGCCGCCTTATAACCGTTTAGCTGGTCTTCATAATTTTCGATCGGACCAATGACCACATCAAGCTCGTTCGTCTTCATGTCCATCCATAACATATCACTTGCCCGATACTCGTTACTGAGAAGGGCGTCAGCACGAGCTTGCAAATAAGCCTTGAATCCTGAGTCTTCGGCGAGTTCCGATGCCTTTCGCAATTTCTCGGCAGCGCTTGCGAATTGATCTTCGAAAGCGACGTTGTAAGGCACGGCTTCCAGATTTCCGTTTTCGTCCCGTTCAACCAGCGTATAAAGGCTTTTGAGCGCCTCCTGATCATCGGGATTTTCTTGCAGGTGCTTTTCAAATTCATCCTTGGTCATGTCTTGAGGATAAAAATTTGCCCCGGCAGGCTTGGTTAACACGCCGTCGATGAAGGGCCGATTATTCTGGAGCCGATCCCAGGGACCGTAATTGATGATGGCGAACTCTTTTAGCACTGGTTCTGAAATCGAATCGAGCAAGGCTTCCTTGTTGCCGTACGCCTGAATCCAAAATACGTCATCCATGTCTTGCGCCGCAGAAATCAACAGCGAAATCAACTGCTTCTGATTCTCAGAAAGGTGGCTCAGGTCCGCCGTTAGTTTCACACTGACGTATTTCGTTAGCTGCGAATCAGCTTCGTCCTGACCAGTGGTCTGGGCGTGCGAAAAAGTACACACAAAAATCAAGGCCGCGATACAGCCTAGTTTTGTCAGTGAAGCTGGCATATCTGTCTCCGTTTTCGAGGCTTTCATGAACGGGTTCGTTCAACGATTTTATACGACATCTGCCTGAGGGGAGAGACGAGAGACGAGAAACGAGAGGCGAGAAATAACAATCGAAACGTGAGAAATAAGAAGAGGAGGAAGTCGGAATTGGGAGAGCGGCAAGTGTTTCG
>CAMYNE010000080.1 GCA_947259675.1 uncultured Pirellulaceae bacterium | reverse complement strand
CACCAGTTTACAAATACAAACGACTCGAGTATCAGCGGCGGTCGTGACAATGAGTCGACGGGCAACTGGGCCTGTGTTGGTGGCGGCACTCGCAATATGGCCAGTGGAAACTTGTCCAACATCAATGGTGGTCGCGATAATCTGGCATCGGGTCCATCGACGACCGTTTTGGGCGGACTGTTATTTCAAGTGACAACAGGTTTGATTTCGATTCGGTCGAAAATCGGTCGGGGTACTAAAAACTCAGAAAAACGGGGTTTTCCTGAGCTTTTGTCGAGCGACGTTGTCGGCGATTTTAAAACCATGGTGAGCCAGGCGTTGCAACTTCGACCGCGGCCAACAATTTTTCGGCGGGGTTCAATGGTTCGAAGTACAATGTAGTTATGATGCAATTTCCAATCGCTAATTGTTTTGATCCGGTAACGTGTTTTGATCCGGTAACGTAACAGTTCTCAGGAAAAGTCCATCAGCATCGAAATCTCTCATCAAATCTCCACAATTGACGACTGGGCGATTAGTTCGGCCTAGGTACTGATGAAACCAACAGTGGCAATACTAGGCGTCCATTTAACGCTGGTGCTCTGTCTCGCCTTTGTATTGAACATCTGGTTGGACGAATCATGTGCATTGGTTACTACGGGGAGCACGCTCCAGTACTCGATCCATCAAGCGATACATTTTGAATGGCAGCCACCAACCTATTATTTGTCATTGTGCCTTTGGCGAAAGATCAATGATTCGATTTTTTTTGCTCGGCTGTTTTCGATTGGCTGCATATCACTCACGATCTTCGTTGTCTTTGCATTAACACGAAAGCTGGGGCTCCGAACGCCGCCGCAACTGCCAGTGGCAGTTTTCGCGTTTCATCCATTAACAATATTTTCGGCTGTCGAAATTCGATCTTTTGCTTTGACGATACTATTAAGTGCCCTGCTATTAATGTTTTTTTGGGACGGTTATTGGCAAAACAATCGTCGTGCACGATGGATGTATCTCGCTACAGCCATTGTCGCCGTTTATACAAACAATTTTCTAATCTTACTCTTGATTGCACTCGCGGCAGCATTGTTGATTACGGAACGATTTGACCAAAAAAAACTGCTTCACTTGGCATTGGGCATGATGTCGGTTGCCGTTGCCTTCGTGCCGATGTTATTGATCTTATGGCAGGTAAGACAAGATTTAGATCTTTCCAATAGTCAGATCAGCTTGCCGAGTGCTGTTGTTTATGCCGTTGGCTCTCTAGAATATGCAATCTGGCCGCTTCCGCGTATCGACGCAACGAGAGCAATCCGCGCTGTATTGCTGGTTGTGTTAGCTATAGGTAGTTTGTTAGTAATCTGGCAAGCCTGGGCTCGTCTGAAGCGTAAGCATTGGCTGATGTTTTCAAATCTTGCTGCCCTGACGCTTCTGTTGGCTTTGTTTATTTTTGGCTCAGGCCTTTCGGGTGCGCCAAGATATGCGTTTGTACTTCTGATCCCTTCGATATTCTGTTGGGCGATGCTAATTGAACTTTGCCATCACCGCCGCTTTAGGTTCTTGTTGTGGCTGATTAGTCTGGCTTTTTGCTTCACGACGCTTGTGATCGTTTATCGGCCACTTTGTAAAACGGGAGATTGGATTCGTGTCGTCAACTACATTGAACAAAATGAACAGCCAGGCCAACCAATCCTTGCCTTTACGTCTGATGTAGAGACCGCTATCGGTTACTATTATGATGGTCTTAATCAAGTCATACCTCTACCATCGCCACAACGATTTGACCGTTTTGTCGTCGCAGATTTCGCAATTCCAGATCGGCTTGCGCTTGCAACCAGATTTCAACCAGTTTTGCAAACATCAGTCCTGATATGGCTGGTGACTTACGACGACGCGATTCTCAACCGAAACGAAGGTATCGACGTCGTGAACTACCGATTCTTACAAGAGTTTATTGACGAGAACTACGAGGTTTTGGAAACACAAAGCTTCTATCACTCGAGGGTTCGATTGTTGCAACGGTTGGATTAACGAGTGTTGATCTGAATCACGTCGAAAAACGAATCGAACGTGAACGCGAAAAACGGAACGAAAACGGTCTGCTTAATGCGCAATTCGATACGTTTGTCGCCCGCGCGGACATAGTCCCGTCCCTCGATGTCCGTAAACGTTTGTGTTTCTTCAATGTCGCTGATCGGATACGTGCCCACTAAATCAAATTCCTGCGTAGTCCAGTTTTTAAGTGACACGGTGGCAAACCCGGCAGGTTGATCGATGCGGTTTTCGATCGTGATTTCGACTGTATTATCGCCGCCCTGTGCCTGTGCACCCACGTCAATCGTGGTATTGTGAAGGTCGATGAAGGATTCGCCAAACCCCGAGCGGGTTTGAACGAAATTGTCATCCGATTCCTGCAGCTCGGGAATATCGCCGGAAAGGATACTCCCCGTAACTGGAGTAATATCTTGGACGGAAGCCTCCAACCGCGGAAGCGGTTCGAGCGCGAGGTTGTCATAGTATACGGAGGTTGAGTTATTAGCGAATAGATCGACCGCACTGATGTCCAAAGCGCCACCGCCATTACCAAGAACGCCACCCGTCCAAGAATATTCCGTTATCAGCTGGTCATCGTAATAGATACGGGTCCAATCGTCTTCCAGGTCAATGATCGCCTCGATCTTTACCCAGCGATCGGTAACGTACGGTACGTCAATGGTGTTATTGTCGTCGCCATGAAGTACCTTTAACATTCCGTCATTGGAATCGAATTGCATTTGAACGGACCAGTGGTAAGGCCCTCCATCGTTGTAGGTGTTGAGCAGGATGAAGCCCGTGCCGGCGCGCTGGCCCTGCCCGCCCGAAGCGAAATCGGATGGAATGTATTGCCAGGCGCTGTAGCTCCAAGTGCCTGGATCAATCGGTTCGTACTCCCGTACTAAATCGGCATTGTCTTCAATTTTTATCGAATGGGCCCCGCCGAGTACTTGCTCATTAGTCACCGGTGCATCGAAAGCAGGATCGTCATCCCATCCCTTCCAACCGCGCCAGCCGGAGGCACCTAAATCGAGAACATGGGTTTCAAAATCCTCGTACCAGGGGACACCGCCAGGGTCACGGAAGAATTTCTGGTGCGAACCGGCAACGGCGTCCCAGCCATACAGGAAGTAGGAGCTATCGGCGGCGCTCAACATGGTAAACGAGAAATCGTGAATTTCACCTGCCACCAGCCCCGGCCCGTCGCTGACCCACCGTACGCCACCTAATGGTCGGGGATCGCCGTTTGGATCAACGAAACTGAACTCGGGAGTCCAGTTTCCGGAGTGGGGCGGGGCGTTAAATGTCGGGAGAAACGCCAAATCCACGCCAACGTTTCTGGGGTAGATTTCCACCTCCGTGATTTGCATCGGATTGTCCTGACCATCCTCCGCGCCAAAGGAGCCTTCTGTAAAGTTCATTTGGCTGTCCGGCACACCATTTTCACCGAGTCCACGTTCGGTTTTGCGGCAATCGCTTCCCGCGACCACTACCCTAACGTTCTTATCTTCGTCGTCGGAATTAGTAATCTCGATGTACTCCCACATCGGCTGAGGTTTGAAAAAGTCATTGATCATGATCATACCGTTGCTGGGGTCCTCTGTATGGCTTGTTGGATCAGGTGCTTTTTTGTTCGCCATACCAGTCGTAGGGTAGCCGCAGACGGTGCCGATTTTCAGATTGGATCCAGCATCAGGTCTATTTTGGGCCTCGATCTCTACACCAAAGGCCTTGATGGGGTCATCTCGTTCATCATTCTTGAACCCGAAATAGAGTGAGCCGTTGGCCGGCACTACCAGATCAAACGGTGCCGTTCTTCCTTTCGTTGTCACTTTTGTCCAGCCATTGTCGGTGCCCGGGCTGCCGGTCCAGCCCGAGGGCGGATCGGTCCGCGTATAGGGGTCCAGATTGCCCTTATTCTCCTGCGCGATCGCCGCGAATAATGACGAGCAAAAAACAACGATCAATGTGGCGACGGCGATTGAGGACCGTCGGATTGGGGCTGATTTCATCAGTCTGCTCCAAAGGTGAAAAGCGGAAAACTGCCCAACGCAAACACATGTTTGCACGCAACTTCTATGCGGGGCTCGAGCTGTCACTAGTTCATAGAGGCGGCACCCCAACTTCTGACAGCTATTCTCAAAAATTTCAAAAAATGAAAGTAGCACTGACTGACGAATTGTTGACGGCGGTTGAAAAGTGCAGCGCCTAGCGGCCGAAAAGTGCAGCGCTAGGTTAAAAAAAATATCAGGGATCAGTCAGGAACATTGATGTCGTCTGTTAATCTAGGCGGACTTTCTTGTGGTTCGTCTTTTGGCATCTTTGAGCCGGTAACTTTCGCCCTTGGTTTCGATGATGTGACAACGGTGCGTCAGGCGATCCAAAGCGGCTCCGGTGAGTCGTTGGTTTCCGAGCACTTCGGGCCAATTCTCAAACGGCAGGTTGGTTGTGACGATCCCCAAAATAGTACTTGCTGGCTCAATCGCCTGGATTGATCTGCACATGCTAGCCGGCTAGAAGCTATTTGGCTTTACAACTGAAAATCCATGGCATTTCGGACGCTCCCGCGCGACACGCCGAAGCACTTTCCCAGAGCTTGCCTGCCCGGGCAATTCTGCCGAGGCACTTCATTGTTTGCCGACGCCATCAAACGACCCTATTACGGTAAATGGTTGGCGGGCCACCGCTGGGAACAACGAGAAGCTACTTAATCGGCCACCACAAGGCAGGAAATACGATAATGCAAAGTAATGACTCAAAATGACGGGCTGGTGAGCCCCTCGTCACTACCCACAACTCGCCAGCCCTGAAAACGCAACGTTTTTCGGTCTCACATGTGGCTGACTTGGCAATATTCGCTCCGCGCTTCCGACACTGTTATGATGGTTCATCATGACCGAGGTTGCTCGCCTATTGTCGGGCTTGCGACTGGCATGCCACGGAGATTACCAAAACATAGGTCAAATCAAATCCAACCCCAAAGTCACCGCGAGCGGGCTCATTGTCACGCATTTTCTTAATCAGATTAAAACGGCTGCTCAGAAGCTATGCGGCGAGTGCACGAACGAGTTCGGTGACTTGGCGGCTCAAAGACTTTCCGACGGGAAGCTGGGGAAGAATTTACAAGCCACTGCGCTGACGAATGAGCCTATCAGCGGCTCGTAGCCAACAAAATGGGAGATCGAATCCATGACAAATATACTCGTCGTTGATGATTCGGATGTCGACTGTCTGTTATTCAAAACATTTGCGGAACGCATCCCTGGCTGTACCGTGATCCAGGCTGAAAATGGTGAACAAGCTCTTGAACAAATCGATAAATGGGGAATTGAACTGATCGTTACCGATCTGATAATGCCCAAAATGGACGGACTCGAATTGCTAAAGGCGGTTCGCAAACAATACCCGACCATCCCCGTCATCTTAGCGACCGGCAAGGGTAGTGACGAAATTGCCGCCGAGGCTCTCGAACTTGGTGCTGTTGGCTACGTTCCAAAATCAAGGCTGGAAAAACTGTTGGTTCCGACGATTCAAAGTGCGCTTTCCAATCTAAAGTTGGACCAAGGCTGCGCAGGATTAATGGCGTCAGCGGAAATGGTTAGGCTGCGATTCAGCTTAAAGAATGTCTCGACCGAGTTTCCAAAGCTTGTCAACTGTTGCAGCATGATGCTTGAAGGGATATCTCCCTTAGACAGCATTGGCCGGATGCGTGTAGGTGTTGCCATCGAACAAGCGTTGCATAACGCCATGTATCGAGGCAATCTCGAAATAGCTTCTGAAATCGCCATCCCTTTTGGCGATGAATCACCGTTAAGGGAGCTGACTGATCGGGTCGCATCGCGTCTTGCCGATCCGGTGTACAACCAGCGGAAAATCACGGTTGATATTTCTATCGATCGCAAGGGCTTCTGCTGCTGCGTGAAAGATGATGGCCCGGGTTTCGATGCCGACCTGAGTCCCCGGTCGTTGAGTGCCGACAATGGACGAGGACTAATGCTGATAATTACCTTCATGGATGACGTAAAAGTTAACGAGTCCGGAAATGAAATCACTTTTCGGTTGAACTGGAAACCATTGAAAAAAATGGGAGCCGATGGCACCCTGGATGACTCGGTTTCTCACCAGAGTTCGGAACAAGTAGACAAACCGTCGTCCCCCACGAATTTTGGACAACTGATTTCCAAACAATCGGGTCGGACAATTCATATTGACCGAAACGAATTCGTCGTCGGACGCAGCAATACTTGTCACATGGTGCTCACCAACAAAAACGTATCCAAACATCACTGCATGTTGATATTGTCCAAGGGCGAATGGTACGTCAAAGACTTGTATTCCGAAAACGGAGTTACGGTTAACGGCAAGAAAGTAATGCGTGCCCGATTATTGACCGGCGATGTTTTAGGAGTCGCGCATCTGCAATATGAAATCCGATACGACTCGGATATGATTCTAAGCATGAGTCGGGACTAGGGCGAACTCTGGCGAGGCAACCTTACTTACCTATGCAGAATTATCTGAGGCGTGGTTTAGGATTTTCGTTTGGACAGCAACCCAGTAGCCGCTGGAATATAATCACCTAAGATTTCCCATAGATGCGACGATCACTTGATTTGTAGCAAGAACTCATCAGCCCTTGGGGGTTGTTGGAGCGACCGTTTAACGACCCTTTTTCGTTCATCTATCCTCCAGCTCCGGCGGGAAAGAAAACTCGATCGGCGGCAATTCGATTCGCTCGTGAGGGATGGATTCACCCTGGAAGAAGGAGATAATGCACTCGGAAATCCTGGGTGAAGAGATCAAGAGATCGTCATCGTGCCCCGCGCGCTCGATGATTGGATGTGTTCCGTTGGGAAATCCCTTTAGCACCGTCTCGGCATTCGAAGGCGGCATCGCCAACGGTTTGGCACGCGTCAACTAGGAAACTTTCGACCATCTAACGCGGTGGACGGAGCCAAGATCGGGTGTCCGTCTCCGCAGTATGAATGCGTCAACGGTTTCGCCGCGTCTAGCGACTGGTAGAATGGAAGAGCGGCATCATCTCCGGCAGGTAAGGGACTCACTCACAGCCCGGGCAAGAGAGCGAACATGATCATTCTCGACGAAGTGACTAAGTCGTTCGACAATGGTCAGTCTTTTGCCGTTCGATCTTTGTCGCTCGAAGTGAACGAAGGAGAAACGCTGATTCTGTTGGGTTCGTCGGGATGCGGTAAAACCACTATCCTCAGGATGATCAATCGGTTGATCGAGCCGTCCAGTGGAGTGGTCAAGGTCGACGGCGAGGACGTTTCCAAGCAAGACCCGGTTTCGCTCCGTCGCACCATTGGCTACGTGTTTCAGGGCATTGGCCTCTTTTCTCACTATCGAGTGATCCAGAACGTTGAGATCGTGCCAAAGTTGCTTGGCTGGACCGCCGCTCGTCGCCGAACTCGAGCGTTCGAAGTGCTGGAACTCGTTGGCCTGCCGCCAAAGGAGTTTGCCGACCGTTTTCCAGATGAACTGTCTGGCGGGCAACAGCAGCGAGTCGGTGTTGCTAGAGCATTGGCTGCTGATCCCCGATATCTGCTGATGGACGAACCGTTCGGTGCCTTGGACGCCATCACGAGGGACGCTCTTCAGCAGGAGGTGAAATCACTCTGCAAGCGACTGGGTAAAACAATTGTCTTTGTCACACACGACATTTTCGAGGCATTGACGTTGGCGGACCGAATTGCCGTCTTGCATGAAGGACG
>CAMYNE010000079.1 GCA_947259675.1 uncultured Pirellulaceae bacterium | reverse complement strand
CGGGGAAGTTGTTTCCGGCAACGGTCAGCCTATCGCCGCGATCAAGATCCGCGACAATCGTACGCTCCTGGCACTTGCGACGGATCCATTATTTCAGTTTGGTGAAGCCTACGTACAAGGGCGACTCGAAATTGATGGGGACATGGCAGAGTGCATGACGGCCATCTACCGAAATATGGGTCAGAAGGGTTCGACGTCGATTGGGCAACGTGTTCTCATGAAACTGCGTCGGCCATACGACAACAGTCTGAGACGATCGAAACAGAACATTTATCACCACTATGACATTGGTAATGATTTTTATCGGCTGTGGCTTGATGAAGAGATGGTTTACACGTGTGCGTATTTCGCCCGACCCGGCTTCACACTTGAACAGGCTCAATGGGCGAAGATGGATCATGTTTGCCGAAAACTGCGACTAAGACCGGGGATGCAGGTCGTCGAAGCCGGTTGTGGCTGGGGCGCTTTGGCGTTGCACATGGCCAAGCACTTCGGTGTTCGAGTTAAAGCCTACAATATTTCGCGGGAACAAATCGGCTGGGCACGAGAACGGGCTGATCAGGAAGGCTTGAACCAACAGGTCGAATTCGTACATGACGATTGGCGTAACATCCGGGGGCAATTCGACACGTTCGTTTCCGTTGGGATGCTGGAACATATTGGCGTGAAAAACTATCCACGGCTCGGCAACATCATTCGCGATTGTATGAGACCGGAAGGTATCGGTTTGATTCATTCGATCGGTCAAATTGCGCCCGACCCAATGAATCCGTGGATTGAGCGACGAATTTTTCCGGGAGCTTATACACCTACTTTGGGACAGATGATGGACGTCTTCGAGACGGCGAATTTTTCGGTGCTGGACGTCGAGAACCTGCGGTTGCATTATGCTGAAACACTGCGTCACTGGCTCCAACGATTTGAGGATTCCCGAGAACAGGTCCGCGTCGAGTTTGGTGAACAGTTTGTACGCATGTGGCGAATGTACCTGGCGGGTTCGGTTGCCGCGTTCGATAGTGGTTACCTGCAATTATTCCAAGTCGTGTTCGCGGAAGGAACTTCCAACGAGATTCCCCGCACGCGCGAACACATGTATAATTTGACGAGTGATCGAATCGCGCGGGTGCTCAAGAATGTTTCGACCAACGGCTGGACGTCCAACAACAACGGAGGCGGCCACTCATGAATTCTCACGACGTCATCATCGTGGGGGCGGGACCGGCAGGTTCAACTTGTGCAGCACGGCTGAAAAAATCGGGGTTGAATGTCAAGCTGTTTGACAAAAGGGTTTTTCCCCGTGTCAAACCATGTGCCGGCTGGGTCACGCCGCAAGTGATTGAAGCCTTGCAGATTGATGTGGGCGATTACCGGCGCGAAAACACGTTTCAGCCAATTACCGGTTTTCGCACCGGCATCATTGGTGGTCGGATGGTGGAAACACATTTTCAACAACCTGTCAGCTACGGCATCCGTCGCATTGAATTTGACAACTACTTGTTGAAAAGGAGTGGGGTCCCATGTGAGTTCAAGCCGGTCAAGGACATCGTTCGCGACAATGGCCGCTGGCTGGTTAACGAAACGGACGAAGCTCGTCTGATTGTTGGCGCCGGTGGTCATTTTTGTCCTGTAGCTCGCCTGGTCAGGCAACAGACAGACGCGAACGGTTCAACGCCCGGGTCGGACGGCAAAAATTCGAATTCGATTGTGGTTTATGCTCAGGAGGTTGAGTTTGAGATTTCGGAGGCAAGAGCGTCGAGCCAAAGTGTGAATTCGGAGGTTCCCGAACTCTACTTCTGTGGCGACTTACAGGGTTACGGTTGGTGCTTTCGCAAAGGCAATTTTTTGAACGTTGGTTTAGGGCGACTTGAAAAAACAGGTCTGTCCTCGCACGTTCGCGAGTTTTGGGAATTTCTGCGCTCCAAAAACAAGGTCGTTGCCCCGGCGCCGACTCACTTCCTGGGTCATGCGTATCGTTTATACGCCGAAAAACAGCCAATACTTCACCAAGACAGGATCTTGTTGATTGGTGATTCAGCCGGATTATCGTATCCACAAAGCGGCGAAGGAATCCGTCCGGCTGTCGAATCAGCTTTGATCGCGGCAGATGTGATCGCGAATGCCAATGGAGACTTCAGTGCAAATTCACTGGCGGCTTATCCTCGACGGCTCGTCGCTCGACTTGGTCCGCCGAAACCGTATCAAGCTGCTAATTGGCTTCCAGCCGCCTGGTTACAAAACATTGCTGCGAGTCTGATGGCCACAAAATGGTTTGCAAAAAACGTGGTTATCGACAATTGGTTTTTACACAGGAAACAAGGCACACTTCAGATTTGACGCGAGGTCGAATCGCCGACAAGCTACTAACTTTTCGGGAGAATACTGATGAATGTGACAACCGTCGAACTCAGAGAAAATGAACTTCCAAAATATGATATGAGCGACAATCCCACTAATTGTTGTCCGCGTTTTGATCCCGAAGAATGGGATGATCGAGACTTGCATTTCAGAGACAAGCTGTTTCTGAAGGCCAAAACAAAAAGCATTATGTATGTGCCCCTCAATATCGGCAGCGTCTTTAAGAAGACTTTTAAAGCGGTTGAGGATTCAGGTGCCAAAGATCCAAATCAATTTATTGTCCTCAGCCGTGACGTGTCACTTTGGTCTGCCGAGCACTTCTTTGCAGTCAAGAAAGACATCCCCGGTCATGAAATGGTGCGGCTTTCAGGCGACTACCATACAAAAGTTTTCGAAGGTCCTTTCAAAGACATTGGCAAGTGGTGTAAAGAGCTGGCCAAAATGGGAAACCTTGATGAAAAAAAACCCGCCGATACTTTCTTTTTCTATACGACGTGTCCAAAATGCGCCAAAACCTATGGCAAAAACTACGTCGTCGGTTTGGTAGCTTCGGCGAAAGACTCATCAACAGCAAATTCAGAGAATTGAACGGCGAACCGACAAGAGATTCGCCAAAGTGCACAGGAGCGAAAAAAAATGAGTACAACGACGTTGCCCGTTTTCCAAAATACGATCAGGAAAACCGAAGACTGGCTCAATGAAATTATGGAGTTGCTCAATTGGGATGATCAGAAGCGCGCGTACAAAGCGCTGCGAGCCGTTTTGCATACCCTGCGAGATCGGTTAACTGTCGAAGAAGCAACCGACCTGGCTGCACAACTGCCCATGCTCGTTCGTGGTATCTATTTTGAAGGCTGGAATCCAACCGGCAAACCGAACGAAATGCACACGGTCGAAGAGTTTGTCGGGACCGTCAACGACGGCTTTGCGATCGCCGACTACGCGGAATATCTCGAACCCGAGGACATCACCCGAGCGGTTTTGAAGGTCATTTCCGGGCATGTTTCAGAAGGCGAAATCAAGGACGTGGTCAACTCGCTACCCGAGAAACTCCGCGAATTGTGGGATTAGACGGTAGTTCTCACGTTATTGCAGGTTGGTTCGCCGCTTTTTACGGAGCCTTTAATACCACGTACAATAGAGAGGAGGTCAGCATCGCCGTGTTTTCGCGCAGTATGAACGTATCAAATGGCAAAGCAAAAGCTACAACCCAAAACGCCGGTCGCAATTGCGGCCGGGATTCTGTTGTCGCAGAATCTCGACAAGGTCCGACGAAGATTAAGGTTAGCAGCCGAATTTGCCGCTGAGGATATCGAGCATGTTCACCGGTTACGGATTTCGACGCGTCGCACAATCGCAGCCCTTGAAGTATTTCGCGAATTTCTTCCTGCAAGACGATTGGAACGAATTGCCCGCCAGCTCAATCAAATTCGCAGCGTTTCCGCAACGGCACGGGACTTGGATGTGCTGATCGAAAGGCACGAATCCAATTCGTCGGATTGCCAGCTCGTCAAACGGCTGAAAAAAAAACGCAAAAAAGCCCAGAAGCCCATTATTGAAAGCTACCAGCGACTCCGCTGCCAGAAACAGTTTCAACAAGATTGCCGGAAGTTGCTCAAAGCACTTGATCAAATCAACACCTCTGCTCAGCCAAGTTTCGAAAAATGGTCTCGCCAAAAACTGTCGATCTACGTCTCCCAGTTTTTTAGCCAACGACCTGCGGACTTATCCGATTTGCGTGAGCTTCATCGTTTTCGCATCGTCGCAAAGAAATTCCGATACGTGTTGGAGATCCTGAAGAAGGCATTTCCGGCAACGACATTTAAGAATGTATCGCCGCAATTCAAGCGGCTTCAAGACGAACTAGGGCACATCAACGATCGCGCCGTCGCGTTGGAGCGGTTTATTCGCATGGCAAAGAAGGGTCGTCACGTCGATGAGCGAGTTCTGAAACGTGAACGCGATTGTCTCGATGCGTCCATCCAACGATTCGCGGAATGGTGGACAATAAAAACCGCAAATAAAGTGCGACAACAATTTGAAACAATTAGTTGCAACTCAACGAAACGGCTGGATTGAGCAGCTGGATTCGTGAGACTCAGTCGGTTTCAATGGGCAAGCAGATACGCGACTTTGTTCCGGCGTACGTGAGAAATCCCGGCTAGCGCAGTTCCCAAACGGATTTGCACTTGCGTCATCCTGAACCGAGGCACGAGGTGAAGGATCTCCGTGAACCAGCGAGAGATTCTTCAGTCGCAAGCTCCTTCAGAATGACAGAGGCTGAATACCAATTTTTGAAATGCGCTAATACCGTAGCGTCGCAGCCAGCAATACCTTGCCTGGCATCTGTTTGCTGCTCACCGCAAACACGTCGCCTCGATATAACAGCGTTTGGGCAAGGGCGTCTTCGATCAGATCTCTGTCAACTTCAGTTTGATCGTAATCAATCGTGTTGTCATGCGGATTAAACTCACCTGTGATCGAAGCATTTTCGTCAATCAAAAGCGTTGCGATCCGGCCTTGATGGGCAGCAGCGAGAATGGAACTGGTTTCTGACAATGTGCGGGTTGTGTCGACGATTTGTCGATACGATTCGATTGCCGATTCCACCACCATGTTCATGAACTGCGTCATGCAAGGCAGCGCACGAGCATGCAACGCGTGTTCAGTCAATTGATCGGTTCCGCCAGCCGCAATTTGCTCGAGAACGTAAGGATAGGTGTTCATTTCCCGATAAATGGCGGCTTGCTGTGCTACGCAAGCCAAGACCATCGGTTGCCGTTTGCCTGACAAGCACTCCGTAACGGCGTGATTGACTTGCCGATAGTAATATCGAATTTCCTCCTTGGAAGTCTCGGTTTTTCCGCCGTGCCCATGAAAGACGCTGGCTTGTTTGCCTTTTTGTTCCCGTGAACCGGTGTGCACCTGTGAACCTCGCTCTACCGAGGATATCTTCATTGCCGCTTCGAGACTGTCAGGCATTTCCGGCACATCGAGTTTTTCGATATCCGCTCGATTGGCTTTGAACAGTTCGGCTTTGTTTTGGCTGAGCGAAAGAATGTAAAACTGATCGTCGCAAGTTGCTGACGCGAGGATCGGTCGGACGAAAAACCGATTAGAAACAAACACTTGTTCCGTAAACGCCTTGGCAACTCGCCAAAACTTCAGGCCGTTCGAGCCGAGAAACAAAGCAAGTCCCTGATCGGTCCTTTGCCAGAATTCACTGTCATCTGTTACATCCACGACAGGTTGTAGAAACTTCTTTGCGTCTTTTTCGCTCATCCAATAACCCGAGATTTTTTCCTGGGCTGCGCCGACAAGGTGTTTTAGATTGGTTGCCGGTTTATAGATTTCTCGCCCCGACTTCTCGGTGCCAAGGTAAATGGAAACGCAGGGACCGTTCTGTTTTTGAATGAGGTCAAGAAGATCATTCTTGTTAATACGATCAATCATCGGAAGTCTCCAGTTATACGATCGATGTCATAATTGGCCTTAGGGCAAGTATATGGTATGAGGGATCCAGCCGGGGCCGTAAACGTCTCCCTTTGTTGTTGTTCCAGCTTTTTGGCATTGATCCAGACTATCTGTCAAGCAACCGCTATGCCATCTACTCAAACACGCGGAATTGCCGGTTCCCCAACGCAGCCAGGCACACAAGCGAGCGATTGGGCACACCCCGCAACCCCTGGGTAACGAACAAATCAGACTATCTGACTGCGGCACGTCCTTTGCAATAATTGCCACCGTAATGACGGTAGAAAACCGAGGCAAGCAAAGGAGGTGAACGATGATCAAAACAATGCGATTGACCACCGTAATTCTCATTGCATTTTCGTTCGGTCCCCTCGTGGTTAGAGCGGATGTTCGAACCGACCAAAACTTAACCATCGATGCCGATGAAACCGTTGACGATGATCTATACATTTTCGCGGAAACGGTGACCGTCGACGGAACCATCAAGGGTGACTTAATTGCGTTTGGCAGACAAGTCGTGGTTAACGGGACTGTTGAAGGAGATCTGATCGCTTCGGGGCAAAGCGTGATCTTAAACGGCAAAGTTCTCGATGATGTAAGAATTGCAGGCCAAACGTTGACCCTGCAGTCCCGGGCCGATGTGGGTGACGACCTTATTGCCGCAGGTTTCAGCCTTGACTGCGCCAGCGGAAGTCATGTGGTCGGAGACGTCAAGTTTGCCGGTTACCAGGCGATATTTGCCGGTAACGTAGATCGTGACTTAGACAGCGCTACAGCCAACTGCGAACTGAAGGGTCAATTTGGCGGAAACGTAAATCTTGCTGTCAATGGCAACGATACACCGCCGCCACCATGGCTCTTTCAATCGCCCATACCCATCGTTCCGAGTGGATTGACCGTTGACAGTACTGCACGAATTGAAGGTGATCTCGATTACGAAGCCGTGAGAGAAGCCAGTATTTCTCCGGGTGCTTCCATCGTCGGCAACGTGAACTTCAACCAGATTGACCCGGCAACGGGTTCAGTCGACGAGCCTCCAACGATTGCAAGTCGTGTGATTTCAACGGTCAAGCAATTTGCGGCTCTACTGGTTGTGGGATTGATCGTCGTTTTTGCTTTTCCTACATGGACGCGCAAGGTATCTGAAAACGTACAGCAACGACCGTTAGCTTGTATAGGCTGGGGACTGCTCAGTATTGTCGGAGTTTTTGTCGGAGTGATTCTGCTCCTGGTCGGCACAATCGCGATCGCCATCCTTCTGGGGCTTGTTTCGCTGGAAAGCCTGTTGCCCGCCTGGTTGGCTGTCGGCTTATTTGCAACGAGCGGCCTAATCGTCGGATTTGCAGTCTTTGCGACGTGGGTGGCCAAGGTTCTCGTCAGTGTATGGGCAGGCAACCTGGTGATCAGTGGTAAAGAGTGGAACCCCAACAAAAAGCTCTTGTCACTCGTGATTGGCCTGCTGGTGTTTGTCGCGCTCTGCGCCATTCCGATGGCCGGAGGCATCATCAGCCTTGTCGTCACTTTGTGCGGAATTGGCGCAGCGGCAATCTGTCTGTTAACCAAGTCCAAAACCGAACACTCAAAACCCAAAACGATCCCAATCCAACATGTGGCTTGATCAATCGAAAATACTCATGACTTTCACGGAAAATCATTGAACCTGCTTGGAGACAACCCATGTCTGAGCGCTTGATAGCTGTACCAACGATGCATGAAGATCATCGTAATTGGCAAAGCATCCTTTCGATGTGGCAACAGGACCTGAAATCCTGGGACAAGCAACTCGAAAAAGGTCTGTCTCAATTTGAAGAACTTCAGAGAATGTTGGCATGTCTACACAAGATTCTCGTGGATCACAGGAACGCGATTGAGCAGCGGGAAGAGAGCCTGCGAATGCACGAGCATGATCTCGCCAGTTGCGAACGACTTGGGATGGGGTACCTGGAGGCGTTG
>CAMYNE010000078.1 GCA_947259675.1 uncultured Pirellulaceae bacterium | reverse complement strand
ATCCAAAGCAATTGCCGCCGCAACCACGACCGCAGCGTGCGCCGCGATCACGATGACATCGTTTGCCAAAGAATCTTCCGCCGCCGCAGGTATCACCGCAACCATCGAGGACGCTACAATCGCATCCGCAATCAGCAGGGGCAGCTGCAGGTTCGGCTGTACAGCATCCGCAATCAGCGGCCGGGGCCGCGCATCCGCAGCCTTTGCCGCAACGACCGTGACCTTTTCGGCATTTGAACAGTTTGCACCCGCCGCCGCAGGAGCTCTGCTCGGAACAATCATCAACGCAATAGCTGGCCCACAGTGAGGCAGCTTCGGAGTAGGTTATTCCCCTACCACAATTTGATCCTGCAGCCGGTTCTGCATTACTGTTGATGCCGTAACTGACATTTGAAGCTGCACATCCACAGTCCTGAACTGCGTGTGCATTTGTCCCAAACGCCAAGACGACCGCGACAGCAACGACTTTAAGACTTCGTAAAATCATTCTGTTAACTCCTGGTTTCAAAAAGAAATGTTTCTTACCCATACCGTTCGCCGCCGTCTCTAAGCTTTGTTGAAAACAGTCTCTGCCTTTATTCCTCAAAGTTCCCTGGTGTTATGAGTGACGAGAAATGTCACTAAGGAACTCTACTTAATGCCCAAAACTGCTACGGTACGGATATGAATTAATTACCAACTTTCACGCTACGTACGACTTGCACGCAAACTGTGTTTCCAAAGTGAACATCGTCGGGATCAAGAAAACGGAATAAAAAAACTTGGCGATCTGTGGAACTTAGTCGCTACCGAACGCACGTTTTTACAGAAATGAGTTACCGTTCAATCAGGGAAGATTGATGAGTCGTTTGCATTTGACACCCAATTCTTTTGCTATCGAACAGCTAAGAAATGAGTGCACATTATTCGGCACGTTGCGCAAAGTTTCGCAAGCGCGTGGGGTACAGATACCCGATTCGATTCAGGTGTTGCGATGCGAACGCCGTAGAATTGTTACCAACCTGCTATTTTCACGCTCGGGAATCGAGACTGCGAGCTTGTTTTAACAAACTATGCGGACCAGGCAGACTTTGTTGCTGTTTGTTTGACTGGGGTGCCGACCGTTACCCGCCAATCACCGGCGCGTTTGACTCGTTCCAGAAGTCTTCATTCCCCGAAATATCGATCGGAGAATCGAAGTTGGGCGAAATGTAAACCAGTTCGTGTCTCAAACGATGCTCGATTTTCTGATCGTCAACGATTGCGGAAAGCTCATATTCAAGCTCCGGATCGTATTCATCCGTCTTGAGCGTGACGTTCGATTCAAACACGGGATCAGCAACTGGTAAAGAATCTACGATCTCCACGTTGTTCATTGGAACCACGTTTGGTTTTGCATAATCCGTAACCGTCGCTTGAGAGTCAAAAACCTCGCGGTGATTTGGCAGCAATTTTACTTCGGCATTCAACGAGTGGAACAGGTCCGCCATGTGCTCGTGACAAGTGAACATCAGGATCTGATATCCGTTGCGCGAAAACTCGCATAATAATTCAGCCGCTTGACGAGCTCGACGCGAATCGAAATTGACCAGCACATCGTCCAGTACCATTGGCAACACTGCACCGCGGCGAGCGTAGGCTCCCACCAGCGCCAAACGCAGACTCAGATAAACGGCTTCACGGGTACCACGGCTCAGTTTATCGACGGTAATCGTTTCATCATTCAAGTTATCAACCAGCAACTCTTCGCCAACCAGGCGCGTCCAGATTCGGGTGTAGTGGCCTTCGGTAAGCCGCTCAAGGTAGGTCGACGCTTCTTTTAACGTTTCAGGTTGCCGTTTGGATTCATAACTCTCGCGAATGGTTTCCAGCATCTTGGTGCTGGTTGCTAAAACTTGCCATTGTTTTTTGAGGTTGGCAATCTCTGCATCAATAGCGTTAAGCTCAAGACGAGCTTCGCAAAGGCGAGAATCTTCGCCCAGCATTTTGACTTCCTGCAAAAACTCACCGCGCTGTTGGTGAAGCTTCGTTTGTTGCTCTTTGACTCGATCAATCTCGGCCTGGATCGCCTCCCAACGCTTTTCCAATCCGGTGATTCCATAGGCGTCGAGATATTCTCTCAATTCATCCTCTTCGAAACTTGCACCGAGGGCTGCATTGATTTGTTCCGTCAAGCTGTTACGTTGGCCAATCAGCTTGTTCCGCTGTTTATGTTTAACGTCGAACTGACGATAGTCGTTTTCGTTGTCAGCTCCAACTTTTGAGAGCAGGCGGCGTTTTTGACCAAGCAACTTTTCAAGTTCGCGTTGGCTCTTTGCCAGTTTCGAACGCAGGGCTCGATATTTGTTGGCAAATTCTTTCCGTGTATTGACGAGTGATCTCTGTTCGTGAAGCGCATGCGTCAATTGATTCAGTCTTTCCAGCAGGTCTTCACTTTCAAACTCCAGCCCCACATCGTTGAAGAGCACGTCGGTCCGTTTGCGAAGTGCGTCAAGTTCTTTGTTGCGTTCCGCAAGTTCGTGTTGGTACTGGTCCAAACGGGTGTGGAAACCGGTGATGCGAGACGATCGCTGAGTGATCTCTCGTAGTTGAAGCGGTTCCAGGGCGTCCGGCAAACCGGCGGTTCGCAAAGCGGCTCGCCAAACATCTTCGATCTGCTCGACCTCTTGTTCTTGAGCGACGATGCGTCTTCGCAGTTCTTCCAGGTTGGCCCGTGTGTTGTGAAGTCGATTCTCCAAAGGAACAAGATCTTCGATGCGGGACAAACGGCTCTCCGCGTCTTTCAGCTCCAAATCCCATTGGCTGACCGATTCCGGGAGTTGGCGTTCGATCTCGTCGCGCTCGGCTTTCGCGCGTTTCAGCTGTTGCCGGATAATGTCGATCTGATGCTGGAAATCGTCCAGTTCGTCTTTGGCGACTCGTTCCCAATGGTACTTCAGACCTGCCGAAATGAATCCACAGACGAGTCCCATCAACATCAATAGCGCGCCCACATCCTGCGCCGCTCGGCCAAACTGGCTTGCTTGCGTGAACAGGTCCATTAATCCGAACCCGAACAGGATCACGCCCATAATAAAAACGACGCCGATGATGGACAGTTTTCCGACTGGAAGAACTTGATCGTTAACCACATCATCAATGTCGCGTTCAAGTTCAGAGCGTGAGCGGTTCAGTTTTTCAATCTTCTCGCCGAGCTCGATACGCCGACGAAGCCGATTAACGTAGCGGCTCGTCTCTTCCAACGTGCCAGCGGCTCCATCGTCGGAAAGGCTGTCGCCAAGTCGTTCTTCGTGTTGTCCTAGTTCGAATCCAGTTTTATCAAGTTCCTGCTTGAGACGTTTGAGTCGATCGCGCTGTTCAAGTACTTTTTTGGCAGTCGTTTTCAGACCACTCAAGCCGCGGTTGCCCAGGTCTTTGACGTCTTTGGTGCGAATTTTTAGTTGCGTACCCAATCCGTCAACTTCACCGACCAGGCTGTTTTCAAGGCTGTCAACTTCACTGCTCAGCCGGTTGGCCTGTCGCTGCAGTGATTCGACCCATGGCGAGTGTTCTGCGATCGCTTCGATACGGGTTTTTTCGGCCCACAATTGCCGATTGATGGGCAACTCCAAGGCTTCTTTTTTGATGTTTCTTCGTTGAAACTTGATCTGATCGATTCGCTCTCGCTGCTGCGAAATTCGTTCGTTCAGTTTGTCAAGTTGCTCAACGGAGATATCTCGCGGGTCGGGCAGCTTGCCAAATGAATTAATCTGGTCGGTCAGATTTCGACGGTTTTGCCAACGATCGCTAATTTGCATCGAGACTTCAACCAATCTCGCTTCGCGTTCGAGTTTGGCCAGCTCACCGTTGATATCTTCCAGTTGATTGGAAACGTCGGTTGTTTGAGCCGCAATTCGAGACCATCGCTTGGAACGATTCTGCAAGTCGTCGACTTCACGCAACAACTCCATTCGGCGTTGGTTCAGCTGCGCCAGACGAGACTCATTTTTTGGTTGCGTTGACCAGATAGCTTCTCGTCGTTGCTTTTGATCCCGCATCACATCGATCAGGGAAACGCGATCCAGTCCACTGGTCAGTTTGTAAAGATGTTCGGCCGCGTCAGTGCTGTTGAGGGCACCCAGTTCCTGAATTTCGCGGAGGCCGATGGCAAACACGTTGTTGAATATGGACTCATCGATATCTGAAATCAGGCTGCTTAGTTGACCACGACCATGGACGACACCGTCTTGCATGTTGGTGACGGCGAGGTCGCCGACCGGATCGGACAAGCGGTTTGGATCAACGTGCCGCTGCACTTCGAACTGGCCGATTGGGCTGTCGATTTCCAGCGAACCGCCCGCGAGTCCGCCGTAGACTGGGGGAATGTACTTTTCGCGTCGTTCTTCCGAGAATCCAAACAACATGGAACGGATGAACTGCATCAACGTGGTTTTACCGGCCTCGTTTTGACCGCAAAAAATCGTGATGTCATCCGCAAGAGACTCGACGGTGAGCCCTTTCCAAATGCCAAAGCCATCAACTTGGAGATCAGTAATCTTCACCGCGCTCACTCCTTGTCGCAGTTAGTTCAGGGGGCGAACCCTCCCAAGCAGGTTTGTAATTACGAATTTTGTGTGGTTTCAACTTCTTTAGGTTCGCGACCGACTGCCAAGTACTCGATACCAACCATCGCTGCCGCTCGAAGAATCTCTTCTCGACTGGTGTTTTTTACGTGTCCGATACCGGCCAACATGTCAACTTCGACGGAGTTTGGCAAGTAATCGTGAAGGGCAAGCTTAAGTGAGTCGTCACTTTGATACCGACCAACGGCTCGCAAATATTCACCCAGGATTGTGTCTTCCTCATACCACGTAATTGGAAGCGAATCAGGCGGCTCAATCTCAAGTTTCACCGACCAGATGCCTCGATCCGATCTGCCAAATTCATCACGTAACCACTCAAGCAGTTCTGCCGACCATTCGCGATCTCGAATCGACGGATGAAATTCGCCGGTTGTCGTGAGAAACCAATTGATCAGGATCGTGATTTCGTTGGTGTCGGCTGCGATTTTCATTGCACGTTCGGCCAGCACGTCTTTTAATTCTTGTTTATTCACGTTTTCGGCAATCGCGACCTTTTGGGGTTTCCAACGTACAGTGTCGGTTTCAACCGCTTGGATTTTGAGTTTCCCTGTCGAATCCACGCGACAGATTTTGCAACCGCGCGGCCCTGATTCTCTTGGCAATCGACCCTGAGGCGTACCTGGATAGGAGACAGCTGAGCCGGGTTTTTCCAGCTTGTTAGCTTTATGCCGACCGCCCAACGCCCAGTAGCGGATATTCTGCGTTTCTATCGCTGTCGAATCGAATTGGTCATTCACGACGTGTGTCAGCGCAATCGGAAACGGGTCGTTAATGTCTGCTGAAAAATCTGCTGACGTGCGGCGTCTTTCGTCGTAACCGCTGGCATGAATCGTAGCGATAACTTCGCCCCCGCGGCGATGGGCAACTTGTTCAACGTACGATGAAGTGAACGTCACAACGTTTTCTGGTAGCTCAATTGAGCTGGGCCAGCGGTCGGGTGGATCGACGGTGCCGGCACACCAATAGACGGCGATATTTTTTTCCGCCAGCCGCTCAAATTGACTCAACAGAAACGCGGCTGACCTTGGTCCGGCAAGTTCCATGTTGTAAAGATCACCAGCCAGCAAAACGAAATCGACTCGTTCGGCCATCGCCAAATCGAAAATGCGAGTCGCTGCATCGTAAGGAGCGTTCGCGAGAATCTGCTTGAGATGCGACGGTATTTCGGCCAAACCCTGAATGGATGCGTCGAGATGAAAGTCGGAAGCGTGAATGAATTTGAATGATTCTGCCATTGGGAGCCCTCCTTGCGCCCGTCCAGCGTCAACTGTGTTTCACTTGCCACAACAATTCCAGCAAGTGAGCCGTTTCAGCATTCGTTACCAAAGCGACTTCTTTACAAAATATCACACGAAACTGTTCCCAGCTGAGGGTCAAGAACAAGTTCGATTAGAGTCTACTTTCTGTCTAACTTGCGATCTTATCCCATTGGCTAATAAGCTCCTAGATCAATCATTCGTGGTTATCTCGGTTTTTGATTCGTGGCTTTGTGAGACGATCGAGCCGGCGTTACCTGACAAAGGAAGTCGACCGCCTATTCATTCGGTTAAGGATTGTGATAGCATTCGGCCGCGAAACTGTACCCTAACTACTCGGATGTTTTGATGCCAGAAGGCCCGTCTTCCTATGTTTTCGTGATTTGCCAGGCGGGCGCGGAAGCGGCTGCGCGAAAAGAAGTCCTTGCGTTGGACGGGTTCAAATTGGCTTTTTCGTTGCCCGGCTTTCTGACATTCAAAGTTCAACCGGGTGCGATTCCTGAGAAATTCAGTTTGCCGTTAACGTTGGCGCGAACATACGGCTGGTGTCTGGGCAAAGTCGTCGGCGAAAACGCAAATGAACTGGTTGAGCAAATCTGCCAACAGCCGATCGTCAGCGATTGCCAACAATTTCATGTCTTCGAGCGTGAAACCAGCTTGCCCGGCAGCCAAGGGTTTGAACCGGGGATTTCGGTCCTTGCCAGGGAAATCGCCAATTTGTTTGCCGCTCGAACTGAATTGGCTAAACGAAAAGTCGCCGTCAACCGGGTCGCCAAAGTTGATCAAAAGGTGTTGGATGTTGTCATCGTGAAGCCCAACGAATGGTGGTATGGATATCACTGGACTGGCACCCGGCAAAGCCGCTGGCCTGGCGGCGTCCCGATTATCGATACGTCGCAGGAACGAGCGAGCCGAGCCTATTTCAAACTCAAAGAAGCGTTGCTGTGGTCAGGAATCAAGATTCAACCGGGCGACGTTTGCGCGGAAATCGGAAGTGCTCCCGGCGGGGCCTGTGAGCTATTGCTCGAGATGGGCGCGAAAGTGATCGCGATTGATCCTGCCGAGCTGGAACCTGAAATCGAAAAACACGAAAATCTTACCTACCTTCGCCGACGAGGACACGAAGTCAAAAAGAAAGACTTCAAGGATGTCCGTTGGTTAATGGCCGATTTGAGCATCGCCCCCCAATACACGCTCGACACGGTGCGGGATATTGTTCAGCACGAACGCGTGGACATTCGCGGAATCATCTTGACCCTCAAGCTGAGCAATTGGGAGGTGTTGGATGCGATTCCCGACTACATGAAGCAAGTCAAAGCGATGGGCTTTCAAGTCGTCAAGACCCGTCAACTGGCTTTTAATCGACAAGAGTTTTGCCTGACCGCCATTAAAGACAAATTCGCACTTCGTGCTGGCAGCCGAAAACGTTAATCGATGTTTTCTGTTTTCGAGGTTGTCTACTTTCGATTCTCAAACGTCCAAAAAAAGAAATTCGGCGATTAGTGCGTGTTGCACGGACGTGGAGCGTTCGTGGGGCTCTGATTGCCGGGCGAAACCGACGAAAAGACGCCAAACTTAAATCAAACGCGCTCTAGTTGGACAGCGCCATATTCGGTCTCTCGCACGGAAAAACACGATGTTTCACGCAGTTGTGAGCGCCTTGCCGCTCATAGAGAGTGGTACTGACCAACTAGGATCCGACCCGCTCAGACAATCTGTGAAAACAGGATATGATGGGTCGTGCGATAGGAAACTCGACACAAAGAATTCTACCCATGCGCAGACTCTGTTGGCATCTCCGTCTTAACGCCCGTTATTAACTTTGTCTTACACAACAGTTTTTGCTGGATTCGAATCGATAAATCGGTGACAATTTTGGAGCGATGATTTATCGTTGCAAACGACTTAACCAAGTTGCCAACATTCGACTTTAGATAGG
>CAMYNE010000077.1 GCA_947259675.1 uncultured Pirellulaceae bacterium | reverse complement strand
GGTCGACCAACTTCCTGCCGAAGCAATTCTGAATGAAATTTCAAAACACGTCGATTTTGCGCACATGGAAGAAACCTTGATGCGAGAAGGAATTGCCAAGTTTGCCGATCCACAAAAGGACTTGTTGCAACTGATTGGCGAAAAACGAGCGGTGCTCAGTAGTTAAGGAGCCCTCGTCAGGCCGGATTGACCATCCGTTCCACTTTCACCGCCCCATGCTTTGTTCCGCAGGCGCAAAAAAAGGCTCTCGGCAACTTAGGGTCCCAGGGGGGCAAAGGACACCGTCCGTAGTCCGAGAGCGATTGGTTTAGGTCGACCAGCGCTTCCTTGCTCTGATCGCCTCCTCGCTTCGCTGAAGATAACGCAACGGTCGTCCAACTTCCGTGTCGGACTTACGAGGCGCTGTTCGCAGAGCTGATGCTCCGGTGCAAACCCTCAACAACAAAACAAATCCATTTGTTTCAAAAATTTTGAATGCCGAATGATGAATAAAATTCAATCAATCAACGTCATGGTTCGGCAGAGTATGGCAACTCGTTTTTTCGGTCAATAGATATTTCTTGAATCAAACTAGAAAAAAAACAGAAAGAACTTTTGAGTTCATTTGTGCTGTAAAAACCGATCGAAACGCCGAAGTCAGTTGTCGATACTACGATTTTGCTATCAACTTTCGGATGACAACCGGTCCCTTAAACAAAATGGACTCTCGCTCAATTCGTGTTGACAGGAATGCGATTTCAATTCATTCGCGGTGAGATCGGAGCGTTGCAAACAGAGCCCACATCATTCTGGATCGGGATCAGTTCGCAGCGGCAAAAAGTATTTCTCGCCAAAATACATCCGATCTTACACCTCGCATCATTCGCGTCAGGATGACTTGATTCGTGGCGAGCACCGGAAAATTTGAACGTGACGCCGCAAGCCGAATTGGCCCTTCACAGGCCTGAAAAAAACGACCGGTCTGTCAAAAGATGGCATTCAGGTTTAGTCTTTAAGTAGTGGAATCAACTTCATCAGCAATTCGCGGTATATGTTTACCGACTTTTGGTATGGCCTCTTCAACCTTAGATCGCGATTCAGATGACTCAATGAAGCGATCGTCATTTTGGTTGTATGCGATTCCAATCGGAGCAATCCTGTTAGGCCACTATTTCGTCGATACTTATTCGGGAATAGCGCCACCGCTTTTGGGAGTTATCGAACAAGAGTACGGTATGCTGCCACAATACGCGGCAATGTTATTGGGGTTAGGTTCGATTTGCAGCGGGCTGGCCCAACCTACTTTCGCATGGCTGAGTGATCGACTTGACACAAGAGCGTTTGGAGGCATCGGCATCCTCTTAGGTACGCTAGGGATTACACTTCTGGGATTTTCGCCGAACATTCCTGGCGTCTTTGTTATTTATGCAATTGGAATGTTGGGCGTTGGAATGTTTCATCCGATTGCCGCCTCAACCATTGGGTCGCTGGCGGGCGACAAACGCGGGATGGTATTGAGCTGGTTTTTCGTTTTTGGAATGGGCGGCTTTTTCACTGGTTCACTCATTGGTCCCGCGTTGGCAACGGGCTCGGGCTCATTGCGCAACCTCTCCTATCTGCTGATACCCGGTCTGATCATGGCGGTCATTTTGCAACTTTCGATTGGCAAAGTCCAGCACAAGAAACGGATCTCGTCGGGACATACTCATTCGATCGCCGAATACGACTGGTGGACAATCACCTGCCTGTATTTGTCGGCCGTCTTTCGTTTTACGGTGAACATGGCGATTGTGTATTTGCTCGTGCGCTGGATGGAGCACCACGTCGCCAGTCTCAATCCCAGTTGGTCGGCCGAGGATGTTGCCGACTATTCAGCTCCCTTTGTTGGTCGAGCCAATGCGACGATGATTGTTGGTCAAGGCGCGGGCGGACTCGCCGCGGGTGCATTGATTGTCGCTGGTCGAGAAAAAATCCCTCTGATCTGGGCACCAATTGTGTTCTCACCAGCTTTGATTGCGCTCGCTTTCTTGGAGCCGGGGTTCTGGGGATATACAGCCTGCTTCCTGACAGGTGTGGGGTTTGCTTCGATGACACCGGTGGCCATCAGCGTCGGTCAGCGATTGATGCCTTATCATACAAGTCTTGCATCTGGCATCGTACTTGGTGGGGCGTGGGCGATCGCGTCGACTGGCCCACGGTTTGCCGAATTCTTAATCCAACAATTTGATCTGCGAACCGCATTCATCATGATAGGCGTGGTACTCGCGCTGTCGGGATTATCGGCGGTCGGACTGAAGCACAAATCGCTTTCCATTCGAAAGGCTAAGGGATAGGATGAAAACTGGTGTCCTGGTACACGGTTGTAATCTCAATATTGAAAACTGGCGTCATGTCGCCTGGGGTGATCCGCCAGATGAACCCGGTCGCATCCCACAAGGGATGTTGATGGCTGCGCAGACAAACGCAGACGTCATCGTGTTTGGAACTGGCGCTTCCGAAAAAGCATTTCGACTTGGCGAGTCTGAGAAAACCGGTCAAGTGCTTTCGGAAGCCGAATATTCGCTTGAGTATTTGAAAATCCATTTCCCAAGTCTGGCCAAGTTCGAAATTTTGCGAACCAGAATTCCTCAACTGCAGGATCCAAAACGCGTTCAAAAGCTGTCCGAATCTTTGCTTGGACGAGTCGTGCTGGACACCAATTCAATGAACACGATTGAAGAAATCGCCAACGCAGGAAAAATCTTTGCAGAACGAGGGATCGAACAAGCGATTCTGGTTTCCAGCCCCTCCCATATTGTGCGTTGTCTGCGTGATGCCGGGGCCATTTATCAAAACGATAAATCGTTCGCTTCGTTTCGCTATAACGTGCATGCAGTTCCCAGTACAACATGTTACGAGGGCACGACGGGTGCGGACGTTGTCGTCATCGAACCACCCCACCGACCCGACCGCCATGTCGTACCGACGCATCGACGAATCCAGAGAATGTTGACGTTGCAGAAACTGGATTACGAAGAACTTGTGAAGCTCATTGAAGAATTCGATGACCTCCTACAACGATACGAAAACAAGTATTTTAACAGTCAAGCAGCACTCCGTCCTGAGTCTCCCAAGGAAAGTCCCTCTTCCGACGAGACAGGGATTACTTGAGAGTAATTACCAAAACGCTTGTCCGCCGGCAAGAATGGGCAACGCTTCATGAGTGAATCGAATCCAGCTTTTCACGATTCTCGAAAACTGATCGCTCGAATTTTGTTTATCGCGATCACCGTCGTTCTAGGTCTGTTGACCAAAATCTACACCGGTCCATTCGCTGAACCGGTTCGGGAAACCGCAGGCGGGTTTTTCTATGTCATTTTCTTCGTCTTGGTCTTTTCGTTGGTGTTTCCGAAGGCCAAGCCGTTTTTTGTGGTCCTGGGGATTGTTCTGGCAACTTGCGGAATTGAATTTCTTCAACTTTACGACGCTCCACTCTTGACGAATTTGCGCGCTTCGCGAGTTGGAAGATTGTTTTTGGGAACGACTTTCTCCTGGTGGGACTTCCCTCCGTATTTTGCCGGCGGTTGCGCCGGCTATTTCTTGTTGCGTCGTTTCCAGATATGATTGGCATAAGATGCAAAACAATTCGCTCATACGTTAAGTTATGAGTCGCGTCGCTCCAAATAGATCGTTCTTGAAATCGTCACAAAACTCGACCGAGGCAATCATGTTTTATCGCAGTCGTAAACAGAATTTGTTGCTCATGTCTTTTCTGACACTTGCCGTAATGATTCCCAGTTCGGTGTTTGCCCATTTTATTTGGTTGGCTAAGTCGATGGAGACGGGCAAAGTGCAAGTGTTTTTTGGAGAAGGGCCACACCCAGACGACGCTAAATTTTTGAGCGGTATCGAAGGTATGAAAATCTGGTCTTTGGACGCCGAATTTAACCCAACTGAAATTACATATTCCAAGCAAACCAAAGACGACAACGGCTGGTTTGACTGCGTTTCGGAAACAGACCTGAAAGCAGTCGACAGCGATTGTAGTTACGGCGTTTTTAGTCGTGGCGAAAAATCGTTGTTCCTGCATTACACGGCCAAGTACTTAGATCATAATAATGGAACGACCACCGAACCGTCTGGCAAACTACCATTGGACATTGTGGTTGATTCGAGTTCCGGCAAGTTGAAAGCAAAAATTCTTTTTTTGGGAAAACCGGCCGAAAATTGTGAAGTCTCTGTCTTCGACGACAAAGGAAACGAGCAGAAACTAAAATCAAATGCCGACGGGATTGTGAACCCCGAACAGATTTCGCAAGGTCGTTTTCTGTTGCGTGCAAAAGCGGTAGAACAGCAGCCTGGTGAAGCCGACGGTAAATCATATAGTGAGAAAGTATATTATTGCACGCTTACGTTAGACAACGCAGTCGCCTCCACAATCACTTCGGCCAAGATGTCTGAAAAATCAATCGCTGAGATGCCAGTCGGAATTACAAGTTTTGGCGGAGCACGTGTCGGAAATCACGTTTACATCTACGGCGGACACGCTGGCGATGCGCACCATTACTGTGCTGAAGACCAAAATAAGACCTTGTTCGCTTTAGATCTCGAAAATCCAACAGAGTGGAAAGCCGTCGGCGAAGGAATTGGACTTCAAGGTTTGGCCATGGTTGCACACGATGGCAAGCTCTACCGCATCGGAGGCTTCAATGCCCGTAATAAGGACTCGGAAGAACAAGATTTGCATTCCGTCACTGATTTCGCTGAATTCGATTTCAATACCAATGATTGGAAAATGCTGACACCGATGCCAACGGCGCGATCATCTTTTGATGCGGTTGTCGTAGGAGATACGATCTACGTTATCGGCGGCTGGGAAATGAAGGGTGAAGGCAAAACAACTTGGTCCGACTCGGCGATCTCAATCGACATGTCAAGTGAGGACCCCCAATGGGAAACCTTGCCAACTCCGCCCTTTCAGCGGCGAGCTATTTCGGTTGGCTATCAAGGCAATCATTTGGTCGTGATTGGTGGGATGCAGAAAGTGGGCGGCCCGACGACGAAAGTTGCAATGTATGACATCGAATCCGGGAACTGGTCCGAAGGTCCTGGTCTTCCAGGCGAGCAAGGAATGGAAGGATTTGGCAGTTCCTGTTTCAACGTCGGTGGTTCACTTGTGGCCAGCACTTACGGCGGCAACGTCTACCGCCTGGATGAGGCGAAAAAGAATTGGCAGCCGATTCACGTGTGTGATCAAGGTCGGTTTTTCCATCGCCTCTTGCCGATATCAGACAATGAGTTTGCTCTGTTCGGCGGAGCCAACATGGAGTCAGGCAAAACGATGAACGTCGAAGTTTTTGAACTCGACAAATAAAGCAGCCGTAGCAAATCTTTTGTTCAGCCGTTCATTATCCGGACCGGACTTCACTACGTTCGCAAATCGTGATCGGAGTTCCATTCCCGATAAGGCGTGTGGCCGTAGTACTTGGGATACGAGTCCAGTCGAATGTGCACCCACGCGACTCCCATGCCAGCTGTATTGAGCCATACCGGGTCGACCGACCCTTGATCGCTCAATTGATCGAGAAAATTCATGCCGACCTGCCTCCATAGTTCGTGAATCTGTTCGCGGGAACCGTACTTCAAAAAACCGCCCAGGTGAGCAAATTGTTCATCGTTGCTGGCTGGACAGGGAACAATCAGCAGAGCATCATTTCCAAGGTTTTCAAAAACCGCCACGCCAGCGTTTGGAGCATTTATGAAAACGGATGCAAACGAACTCCGATCGACTTTCCGATCAAGCATCGGACAATCCAGCAAAACAAATTCGAACTCGCGTTCCAACGTCGCCGAATTGATCGGTGGTGTTTCCCAACGATAAGCGTTAAATGCGGTTGTCGCTAACGTTTCAACAAAAAATGAACGAAACGATTCGTCGTTTTGCCAGAGATTCGCAACTCTGTCAAAAGACAATGGCTTTTCGGCCTCACAAAGCCGGTATTGCTCGCAACGACCACTCAAGTTTTCCTTTGAAAAACTAAACATCTGGTAAGAGTTGATACCCCAACGCGTTGATAATGTGTCCAAATTCGAGGCCCGACGGAGTTAGCCAAATTGAATTCAAACCTGATGAAGCTGCATTCGTGAGAATTCTAAAGTACTATTTTATTACTTCCTCGCACTTTCGTCGAGATTCATGATTGCGTTTACCATAATTGTCGTCGCTGCGTGACGGATGGGGTCGCTGTCCTTGGACTGAGGCGAGTCGCCAATGGAAAGCAGCTCATTTGCCTGAAATGGTTCAGATTCGAAATAGGCGAGCTGCTCGGCAAAGAGAGCCAACAAAATTTCTGTTTCTTGTGGTGATGGAGGGCGACTGGTCAAAGCTCGAAATGTGTCGTTGATTGATTGTTGAGTGACATTGCCGTTTTGTTCGAGTAGGCGGGCCGCCAAGACTCTGGATGCTTCGACAAATTGTGGTCCATTGAGCAACACAAACGCCTGCAGCGGCGAGGCCGTTTCCTCACGGCGCAAGCGGCATACATCTCGCTTATTCGCGTTCATGGTCATCATCACGGGGGCCGGAGCAGTTCGTTGCCAGAATGTATACAGACTGCGCCGGAACAGTCCTTCACCTTTGTCGGCAGCTGTAGGTTTGAAAGACAATCTGAGATCGTATGGTTTCACGGGCGGCCCGCCAATTTTCGGACTGAGTAACCCGCTCACGGAAAGTGCGTTGTCCCGAATCATTTCGGCTGTCAGGCGCTGACTGGGGCCTCGCGCGAGCCACAGATTTTCTGGATCTGCGTTTCGTGTTTCGGGACCGACCACCGAGTCTTGCCGATAAGTTTCCGATAAGACGATTTTGCGTAACAAGTCATGGAGGTTCCAATGATTGTTCATGAAATCGCGAGCCAGCCAATCAAGCAACTCGGGATGCGTGGGTGATTTGCCTTGCATACCAAAATCTTCGGGCGTACGAACAATTCCCTGGCCAAACAGCATCTGCCAATATCGGTTGACGGTCACGCGGGCCGTCAACGGATGTTCGGGTGAAGTCAGCCAAAGGGCGAGCCCTAATCGGTTTCGCGGGTGGTTTTTTGGTAGCTGCGGCAGAAATGAAGGCAGCTCCTGCGAAACCGGGTCGCCTCGATTGTCGTAGGCGCCCCGTATCAGGACATAAGATTGTCGTGGTCGAACCGATTCCCGCATCACCATGATCGCCGGTGTCGAATCCATCACGGAATTCCACGTTTGCCTTTTGGTACATAGCTGGTTGCGGGCCGTCTGAGCCCGCTCATCGATCGTCAACCAATAGAACTCGAATAAAGATTTGCGTTCATCGTCGGTCAGTTGATCAAGCGGTTTCGCGATTAAGTCATTCAACGAACTGCCATCGATCAGCCGTTTGACTTCAACAGCAGAGATCGCTCGATCGAAGACATGAAATTCATCCACCAAACCATTCTTGAATCCTCGGTCGCGGAATCGAGTGCCAATCGTCAAGTCTGCGTCGCCACCATTCCATTTCGTGATTTGCCGAGTCAGGTGGTCTTGAACGACCGTAGTATCGGCAATCTCACCATTAATGAAAATCTTCAGCCCACTCGCTTTACTTGAGCCGTCATACGTAATTGCAACATGAAACCATGCATCGCGTTGCAGGATATCCTTCGTTTCAACGCAAATTGCATTGCCTGGCCAAAAATGAACCAGCTTGGCACTTAAACGAGCGCCTTCTTTAGTTAGTTCGTAACCAATTGAACCCGCGTCGTCCCATCCACGACTGCGACGATAGATGACGGCACGCTCGGTAATCTCAGGCGAGTTGATCCAGAGTG
>CAMYNE010000076.1 GCA_947259675.1 uncultured Pirellulaceae bacterium | reverse complement strand
CCAAAACTCGTCTCGGAGTGCCGGAATCAGCCGCAAACCTTCTTCAAGAAGTTGCTTGTTCCGCGAAATGCCGCAATTTTCCCACATGATTTTTCCCAGTTCCTGGTGAAACGATTGCGTTGAACGCTTGCCGCCAATCGACAACAAACGATCGATCCGAGCATTCACTTCCGATTCGACTTCGGCGAAAGCCGGATGATCTATTTGAATTTCACCCGGTTCGTGACGACTGAGAAAATCACCAATCGTGACCGGCAAGATGAAATAACCGTCGGCCAGGCATTGCATTAAAGAACTGGCTCCGAGTCGATTCGCGCCGTGGTCGGCAAAATTACATTCACCAATTGCGTACAAGCCTTCCAGGTTCGTCATCAAGTTATAGTCCACCCACAGACCACCCATCGTGTAGTGAACGGCAGGGTAGATTCTCATCGGCGTTTTCGTTGGGTCGTCATCCGTGATCCTCTCGTACATTTCGAACAGGTTGTCGTACTTCGCGATCACGGCATCGCTTCCCTGCCGCTTGATGGCTGAACCAAAATCCAGGTAGACGCCGTAACCGGTTGGTCCAATGCCGAGACCTTTGTCACAAACATCCTTTGCGGCACGCGCCGCGACATCTCTGGGGACGAGGTTTCCAAAACGAGGGTACCGTTCTTCCAAGTAGTAACAACGCTCAGCTTCCGGAATATCCTTCGGGGCTCGTTTTTCATTGGGATCGCGAGGCACCCAAATTCGCCCGTCATTTCGCAGCGATTCGCTCATCAACGTCAACTTCGATTGATAGTCACCCGAGGCCGGAATCGAGGTTGGGTGAATTTGCGTGAAACACGGATTGGCAAATCCGGCTCCGCGACGATAGGCCCGGAAATTTGCCGTAACGTTGCAGCCTTTCGCATTGGTCGACAGATAAAAGACGTTGCCATAACCGCCAGTCGCCAGCACAACAGCATCTGCCGCGTGTAATGTAATTACACCCGTTTCGAGATCTCGGACAACGATGCCCCGCGCGCGACCTTCGACAACGACCAGATCTAACATCTCGGCGCGAGTATGCATTTTGACTCGCTTTTTCCCAACTTGTTCTTCAAGAGCCGAGTACGCGCCCAAAAGCAACTGTTGTCCCGTTTCTCCGCGACAATAAAACGTTCGCTCGACAAGGACGCCGCCGAATGAGCGATTGGCCAGTTTTCCACCGTATTCCCGAGCGAACGGAACTCCTTGCGCGACCGCCTGGTCAATGATCGCTGTGCTCAACTCGGCCAGCCGATAAACGTTTTGTTCCCGCGCCCGGTAATCACCGCCTTTTTGCGTGTCGTAAAACAATCGCCAAGTCGAATCACCATCATTGCGGTAATTCTTGGAAGCATTGATTCCACCCTGCGCAGCGATGCTGTGAGCGCGTCTTGGCGAGTCGTGAAAACAGAAGCACTCAACGCGATAACCCATTGCACCCATCGAGGCCGCGGCCGCAGCGCCAGCCAAGCCACTCCCGATCACAATGATTTTGTACTTGGGGCGATTATTGGGGCCAACCAATCGCAACCCGTTTTTGTGATTGGTCCACGCATCTTCGATCGGACCGCTGGGGATTTTCGAGTCTAGTTTCAACATAAGAACGTTGTCGTTTAACCTTCCGTCAAGAGATCGTGAGCGTATTCAACTGGAGCCAGCATCCCGCCGAACATGAATGCAAGCGGAACAACAATGAATCCAATCGTCAGTGCAACGGTCATCACCACAGCAAATGTCCGCAACGCATTGTTGCGATCAGGATTATCCAGTCCCAGAGTTTGGAAAAGGCTCCAAATTCCGTGGTACAAGTGCAAACCCAGCACAACCATTACGGAAATATACGCCAAACCAATCGGCCACTTTGAAAACGAATTAAACAGATTGCTGTAAATCATTCCATGTTCAAATTCACCAAGTTGGATGGTGCCAGTCGTAAAGTGGAGAATATGAAAAACAACGAACGCCAGGATAAACAGGCCTGAATACATCATGTAACGGGCTGCCCATGAAGATGCGACTTTGTGGTTGCGAACGTACTTCATCGGTCGCGCCGCGTGGCTCAGCTTCGCCAACTGGGCAACTACCCACACGTGCAAGATTAACGATCCCAACAAAACAGCTCGGGCGATCCACAACCCAAACATGGGGGGCAGAATTGGTTCTCCAACGACTTTCAGGAATTGGCCATATTCATCAATATGTGGAACTCCATCGGCAGACGAACCGGTAAAGACCTTCAAATTCCCTGCGACATGGCCGATCAAAAATCCAAACAGCACGAGACCGGTTATCGCGGCAATCGCTTTTTTGCCAATTGTGCTTGAATAAAGCGTATTTATTCGATTCATAACTCTTTAGAATTCTCAATTCCCAGTATAAAATCCGCAAGATTATGACGTTTTTTTGTTAACTGCGAAACCACAATCAGGGAACTGTTCATTAAACTGCAAACGGCTGGTGTTGGACAACGATCAAGTTGACAATTATTGTCAGGTAATCCTATCGGATTTGAGAACATGACAACAAACAATAACAGATTCCCCAGATGGAAAACTGCTCTTTTAGTCAGCTGGTTTTTCGTGATCGTTGGCGTCGTCGTATTTTCTGACAAGAGAATTCTCTCGTATTTTGTTCCGCCTGAGACCCCACTGCCGCAGCATGACGCGGAACTTCTGATCTACGATCCGCAGGAATTGTATAACGAACCTCTTCCGCCCATCACAGAATTCCCGATCGTTTCCATTGAAAAGGCAAACGAATCGCTTAAAGGGGATCAACTGGTTCTCGGCGTCGTCGTCAATGACGAAGCCCGCGCTTACCCAGTCAAGATGCTGTGCGGAGTCCAACGTGAAGTGGTCAACGATCACTTGGGAGACGAAGCGATCGCCGCGACATGGTGTAATCTCGGTCATAATGGCATCGTTTATTCCCGCCACCTCGACGATCAGGAGCTGATCTTTCAGGCTTCCGATAAGTTCTGGAAGAATAGCTTGTTGATGCAGGATCAGACCGAGAGCGTTTGGAGCCTGCTGATGGGCAGATGCATGGAGGGCGAGAATGAGGGTCGAGAATTAAAGCAGCTCCCCAGTCAACTCACAGATTACGAAACCTGGAGAAAAACTTATCCGCAGTCGACAGTCATGTTGTGGCCTCAGGAGTTTCAGGAGAACTTTCATTACGATCGGCAGTATTATCAACGCGTCGAAAAAATGCAGATTAATTTTTCGGTTGGAATCGTGATTCGCCGAGTCGCAAAGCACTATCCGTTTGCAGCGTTGAGAAAGCAGCCGCTCATCAACGATACGCATGAAGGAAAGCCGCTGGTCATTCGATTCGACGAAAACACAGGCACTTTCTGGTGTTATCTGCGCGAGGTAAATGATGAGGTATTGGAATTTGAAAGATCCAATGACTCATTTGTTGATAAACAGACCGGTTCCAGCTGGGACCTTAATCGGGGCGTGGCGATCGACGGAAATCTTAAGGGCGAAACGCTGGAAGCGATACCGGCCATTACGTCGTTTTCGACTACTTGGTCTAGATTTCACCCGAGATCTGAAGAATGGACGCCTCGCGTGGCAATGCTCGAAAACGCAGACTCCTTGTCGAAAAACAAATCGTCAATTTCGTCTGCGGATTAAAGCGGACAACGCACCCCACAAATCGAGTTTCGCAGCTTTTCCTTGCAGAGTTGGTAATTGAAAACCGCCATTGTAATTCCGGCCCGCCTAAAGTCGACGCGACTTCCTCGTAAGCTGTTGCTCAATGAAACCGGCAAGCCGCTTATCCAGCACACCTACGAAGCCGCCTGCCAAAGCAAACTTGCGTCCACCGTCATTGTTGCGGCGGATGACGACGAAATTGTCGCTTGCGTTCGTGGATTCGGCGGAAAAGTCCGCTTGACCGACCCCGCCCACAAGAGTGGCACTTGTCGAGTCGCCGAAGTAGCAAAGGATTTGGACGGATTTGACGTGATCGTTAATGTTCAGGGTGACGAGCCGGAACTTTCCGGTCAAACGATCGACCACGCAATCAACACGCTGTTGAGAACGCCAGAAACTCTGGTTTCCACGTTAGCCACGCCTTTGCGCGAAAAAGCTGCAGTTTTTGATCCTTCGGTCGTTAAAGTCGTATTCGATCAAGCGCATCGGGCACTTTATTTCAGTCGTAGTCCGATACCGTTTGCTCGCGAATGGAGCGACGATTTGCTTCAATCTGATCCGCCCACCTTTTTCCAACATATCGGGCTTTACGTTTTTCGCCCGAAATATCTGCAACAGTTTGTATCCCTTCCGATGGCGAATATCGAAATGGTCGAGTCTCTGGAGCAATTGCGAATTCTTAACGAAGGCACCACAATTCAGGTTGGAATTGTGGAACATCGATCCGCCGGAATTGATACTCCGGAAGACTATGCTGCGTTTGTCAGAAGACAGTCGAATTGATATTATTGAACTAGTGCAACGTCAGACCTGAATTGACCAGTTCGTAGTACCGGCTTTAGCCGGGAAATTCCGCCTGAAGGCGGGACTACTAACGATCAATTCAAAATTGACAGACCACTAGCTTGGTTTCGGCAGAATGTCAAAATGTTGCATCGGCATTTGCCAAAGCCGGGCAGGGTTGTGGATGCCCTAAACACTCGATTCATGAGCGCAAATTCTGTGACGAATTTGTGCTAATTTTTTTGTGGCCCTTTTGATTGCAATCGCACCGCCATGATCCGATCAGTGGCTTGAGAAGGAGACTCAAAGATGACAAAACACATTTTCGTAACCGGCGGTGTTGTAAGCTCTCTCGGCAAGGGACTGACGAGTGCTTCGATTGGAATGTTACTTGAACGACGCGGGCTGCGAGTTCGCATGCAAAAGCTGGATCCGTACATTAACGTCGATCCGGGAACCATGAGTCCCTACCAGCATGGCGAAGTCTATGTCCTCGATGACGGCAGTGAAACAGATCTCGATCTGGGTCACTATGAGCGATTTACAAACAGTCCTTTGACTCGTCGCTGCAACTACACTACCGGCCAGATTTATCTCCGCGTCATTGAAAAAGAGCGTCGGGGCGAATTTCTCGGCAAAACCGTTCAAGTCATTCCGCACATTACCAACGAAATCAAAAACTGTATCCAACAACTTGGCAGTGACGACGTTGACGTCGTCATCACCGAGATCGGTGGAACGGTCGGCGACATTGAAAGCCAGCCGTTCCTTGAGGCGATCCGGCAATTCTCGCTTGATGCCGGAAAAGAAAATTGCCTTTATATTCACCTCACATTGGTACCGTTTCTCAAAGTTGCCGGTGAGCTCAAGACAAAGCCGACTCAACACTCCGTTGGTCAGCTGCGCCAGATTGGTATTCAACCGGACATTCTGATTTGCCGAACCGAACGAGAGCTTCCGAATCCCGAAAAAGAAAAGATCGCTCTGTTTTGCAACGTCCCCGTCGACTCAGTAATTGAAGAACGTGACAAAGATTTTTCGATCTACGAAGTCCCGCTCAGCCTGGTTGAGCATGGACTCGATAGCTTGATCGTCAAAAAACTGGGTCTGAACACCAGCACCCTTGAGCTGGATGACTGGCGAGACTTGATCCACCGGCTCAGAAACCCGGAAACCGAAATCAGCATCGCGGTCGTCGGCAAATATGCCGAACATAAAGACGCTTACAAATCCATTTATGAAGCCATCGATCACGCGGGAATGGAGCATCATTCTCAAATTCGAATCGGGCGAATTCAAAGTGAGGAAATCGAGCGCGAAGGACCCGAGCGATTGCTTGCAGGCTTCGATGGAATCCTCGTCCCGGGAGGATTCGGAGAGCGTGGCACCGAAGGAAAGGTCGACGCCATTCGCTGGGCACGAAAAAGGAATATTCCGTTTCTGGGAATCTGCCTGGGCATGCAATGCGCAGTCATCGAGTTTGCTCGGAATGTCGTCGGACTTGAAGCCGCCAACTCGACTGAGTTTGACAAGGACACGCCCCATCCCGTTATTTGTCTGCTTGATGAACAGCAAAACATTACCGACAAAGGGGGCACGATGCGCCTCGGGTCTCAGCAGTCCCAGGTCAGACTCGGCACGCGGGCGTTGGAGTGTTACGGGCAGCAGGAGATTTCCGAACGTCACCGTCACCGTTACGAATTCAATAATGTTTATCAACAGCAGTTTGACGCCCACGGTTTGGTAGTCGCCGCAACCAGCGAAAACGACTCGCTCGTCGAAATAATCGAAGTTGCCAACCATCCATTTTTTGTAGCCGTACAATTCCATCCAGAATTCAAGTCAAAACCAACAGCCGCGCATCCGTTGTTTTCCGGTTTTGTTCAAGCGGCGGTGCGTCGTTCCAGCCGGGAAAGTTATTCAGCTGAATCGACAACTGATATTTCGAATCGATAACCTAAACCCACTCGAGGCAGAACATGTCTGATGACGAACCAAAAATTATCGTTGACGATGATTGGAAAAGTCAGGTTGAACAGGAAAAAGCACAGCTTGCCCAAGAGGAAGCTGAAAAAACGACAGAACCGGAAGCATCCGATCCGACGCATCAGCTGCCGCCGGCATCGTTCGTTATTCTGGTCAGCACGATTTCCACTCAAGCCCTGTCTGCTCTTGGTTTTTTGAACGATCCGATGACGGGCAAGCCCAACGTAAATCGCGACATGGCCAAGCATTTCATCGACACGCTGGGAGTGCTTGAAGAAAAAACCAAGGGCAACCTCACGGACGATGAACAATCCCTATTAACGGAAACATTGCACCAGTTGAGAATGGCGTTTGTCGCTTCCAAAAACAGCGAACCCGATCCTGACTTAAAGGCGCCCGAGAAAAGCTCTACTATTGAATTGCCCTGATCTGCGACTAGCATGAAAGGTATAGCAGGCAACTTGGTTTTGACACGAATCAGGGCGCTTCGAATATCTGAAAACAAAGATCAAATTTATGGGCAAACGTCGAAAATCAAAAAAAACACACAAACTGCTGAAGAAAAAGTCGATTCAGTCTACTGATACCGTTAACTTTTTTTCCTTCGTCGCAGGAATGGTCTCATCCTTGCTACTGATCAGCATCGCCTACGCCGGATTTCGCCCGAATGATGTCGAAGATCACGCCAACTTTGCTGTTTTGGCAGAAAGCAAACTTCCCCTAGGAATCTCCGATTTCGAAAAGGTTATTACCGACGGAACCGCTGATGACGCCGTCAAATTACTCAAAGTGCTGGACAGCTGGCCCAGGCAAGCCAGTCTGCCAACCAAATTCGACTATTTGGAAAAACGGATCGCTATTGCGAATCGATTGTTGGAACTGGACTGCGATCCCACTCAGCGCGAACTGGCAATCGAGTCAAGACTCGATGCCGCCTCTTTGTTTTATGGACTCGACTTTCTCCAGGAAATGAAGCTTCCAATTGCCGCGAAACTTCTCCGAGAGGCTGCGGCGGCGTTTGTCGATGATGAAAATGACAGGATTCGCCGTGCGGCACAGCTTGGATTGGCAAAACTTCACGTTTTCGAATACGCCAAACAAAAGAGCAGCCAACAACTTGAACTGTTACACGATTCCATTGTTTTGGTTATTGAGAATTTCAAAGATGATGCCTACGTAATGGACAACGTTCGCGTCCTGATCAAACGCCTGATGTTCGATGACACGGACAGCGGACGCCGGCTGATTGGCGAAATGTATGATAGATACCAGGATTCCGATTCCGCAGTCGTCCAAACGTTCGCCAGGGAACTACACGATTCTCTGTTGATCGCTGACGCGAACTACGACCAGCTGGCCGCGCGACTCGA
>CAMYNE010000075.1:10116-17673 GCA_947259675.1 uncultured Pirellulaceae bacterium | reverse complement strand
AGTACGTGACAAACTTTCCGAAACTCATGCATCGATCAAACGGCTTCGCGACGTGCGATCGCAATTGCAGAATTTGCAAAAACGTCTGAAGGCTGCCGCCAAGAAACAGAAATCGGCTGACGAGCAAGCAGACGGTCCTTACAAAGAGATTCTGGAAAAATCTGAACAGCTGGCTGCCGACTTAACGAAAGTCGAGAACAAACTTTACCAGACGAAAAACCAGAGTGGGCAGGATCCTTTGAACTTCCCGATTCAGCTGAATAATCGACTGAGCGGATTAGTCAGCGTAGCTAGCGCGGGCGATAACGCTCCGACCAAACAGGCGATCGAAGTGAAAGACATGCTGATGGGTGAAATTGATGGCCACTTGGCCGAGTTATCGACGTTGTTGGGAGAGAGGCTGACAGAATTGAACAATGCGGTTCAACAGGCCGAAATACCGGCCGTTTTTTCACAATCACCGTAACCAAAACAGTTTCACCTGAGACGACTGACTGCACGACTGATATTGTCTATGGGACGTTAGAGGTTCAGTTGTAAGGGTAAAGGACGATTTTGACTACATTATGCCCAGTTTTTGGAGAAACGTTGTTCCGGCAACTCGTGGTTTCATGTAGATTGCTCAAACGAATCGGAAAAGACGCGAATAGTCCCTTGGGACTTGGTTTTCTCCGGTAAAAGCGGATCTGATTTGGATTTGTCGAGTTAAATGGTCCGCACTAGAATACAGTCTATGAATTAGTGCATCTTATTCATGCAATAAATTAATCCGCCAATCTGGGTAAATGGGGGCACCGGTGGAAATCAAAATCGTCGCGAAGAACGGTGAATTGAGTTCGGCCATTCAAGAGACGATGAAGCAGAAAGTAAGCAAGCTTCCCCGTTTCTTTGTGCGAACGACGGGAATCAAAATCGTTGCCGATCTTCAACATTCGACAAAACCAAAAGTCGAAGTCATCGTTTCCGCCGAGGAGACTAGTGATTTTTATGCTTCAGATACGGGAACCAATGTGATTGCTGCTCTCGATCGCGTTATCGACAAAATTGAACGACAACTGAAAAAACACAAAACCAAGCTTACAGAACACCGAGGCCGGGATCGCACGCCAATCGAGCCGCCGCAAGAGTAGACGTGCGGCTGATGGGGAAGCGATGTCTTCGGCCTCTACAATGAGGAATAGTTTATGAAGTTTTCCGATTTCGTTAAAACGGAGTCAATCCGGGCTGAATTGGCCGCGATCGACAAAGAAGGAGTGATTCGCGAGTTGATTGAAAGCCTGATTGCAGCAGGGCAACTTTCGGCCGAAAACAAAGAGGCCATTGCCGAAGCAATTCTGAAACGAGAAGAATTGGGAAGCACTGGAATTGGTCGTGGAATTGCAGTTCCACATACCAAGCATCCATGTGTGGAACAGCCGATTGGTACCGTGGGTATTAGCACCAATGGTATCGAATTTCAAAGTCTCGATGGAGAACCTGTTCAACTGTTTTTTATGTTGATCTCTCCGCCGGACCGTCCGAGTGACCACCTGCGAGCGTTGGAGAATATTTCCAAACAATTGCAGGATGAAACGTTCTGTCGTTTTCTGAAACAGTCGAAAACGCCTGCCGATATTCAGCAAATCCTGGAAGAAGCAGATAACAACCAGTTCGTTTCCTAAGATAAGAAACTCGGTACATTGTCCGGTCACCAAACTCGATCTATGTCTGAATCAACGCTTTCGACAACCGTTACCATTAGTAATCCGCAGGGCCTTCACATGCGCCCCGCGTATTTGTTTGCGGAAACCGCCTCGAAGTTTGACAGCAAGATTGAGGTTATTAAAGATGGCATTCGAATCGATGGCAAAAGTGTTTTGTCAATTTTGACGCTGGGTGCAGCTCAAGGCGCTGAGGTTTTGGTCGAAGCGACCGGGCCCGATGCCAAAGACGCTGTCAAAGCCTTGGGCGAACTGCTCATTTCAGGCTTTCCAGCGAAAGCCGAAACAGGTGACGCGAGTGCAGGCTAATTCACGCACAGGTTCGTGCGGAGAGATAGCCATGATCGGATGATGCCGGGTTTGCTGATTTGTCAATATCCAGACAACCGAGCAAACATTGTGAAAGATTGTTCTGACAATTTGAGACGGCAGTCAAATGGCAGCCCCCGGCAGACCGGGGTTGTTTACCGGACACCCCCCGCCGGGTTTGCGTTTGCGCTGAATGACCGCCGACTGAACGAATCCGGCCGTTTGCCTTCAGTCTCTCGCCGTCCAAGCAATGACAAATCAGCGGATTGCAATCCATTGTTCGTAGCCCTTCAAGTCGCACGCAAAAATATCGAGCGATCTTTGGGCTGCCGACTCACTGTGTTTCACGAAAGCGAAGTTCAAATATCGCTCTCGAATGAAACGCACACTGTTGAGTCTTTTCAAAACAACTTAAAAGAACACAGCGAATCCTGCTGCAACTGGATTCGCGAAACGAGAATAAACCATTATGAAAAAAGAAATGTTAATCAACGCATCGCAGGACGAGGAATGTCGGATTGCGATCGTAGAAAGCGGAAGGCTGGAGGAACTTTACGTTGAACGTGCCAGCCAGGACAATTACGTCGGCAATATTTACAAAGGCAAAGTCGTAAATCTCGAGCCCAGCATCCAGGCGGTCTTTGTCGACTTTGGCGTGGGCCGGAACGGATTCCTGCATATCAGTGATGTCGAGCCGCGGTACTTCAAACAGGGCGGTTATGATCCCGATGAGATGCGGCGCGCCGAAGAAAAAGCGGCTCAGAACGACAGCAACGGGCGCCGCCGCCAATCCTCTCACGGGGGGTTTCGGCCTCGTGTCAAACCGCCGATCCAGGAGATCTTTCAACGCGGCGATGAAGTGCTTGTGCAGGTGATCAAGGAAGGGATTGGTAACAAGGGCCCGACCCTTTCGACCTACATCAGTATCCCCGGCCGGTTTCTGGTTTTGATGCCGGCTCTCGGTCGAGTCGGCGTGTCACGGAAGATCGAGGATGAAGACGAACGGCGTCGTCTCAAGGATATCCTCTACGAACTTAAACCGCCAAAAGGGCTTGGTTTCATCGTTCGCACCGCCGGCGCAAGTCGCTCTCGCCGCGAACTCTCGCGCGACCTCGCATACCTCTTGAGGTTGTGGAAAGTTATCGTCAGGCGAGTCCAAAAGCAGGCGGCTCCCGTCGATATATACGAAGAAAGCGACATGATCATAAGAAAGCGACATGATCATCCGTACGATTCGGGTTATCGTAACGGCAGATATCGATTCGATCCTGATTGACCAGGAATCGTCATTCAATCGAGCCAAAGAATTCCTCAAGCTGGTGATGCCACGTCAGGTCGGGAAGCTGCAGCTTTATCGCGGTAAAGATCCTCTGTTTCATCACTACAAACTGGAACAGGAAATCGCGAGAATCCACTGTCGCGAAGTTCCACTTCCCGAAGGCGGCTCGATTGTGATCGATCAAACGGAGGCTTTGGTCGCGATCGACGTCAACAGCGGAAGCTATCGTATCGACGAATCTGCTGAAGAAGCGGCCTATCGCTTGAACCTGGCGGCCGCCCGTGAAATCTCCCGACAATTGAGATTGCGAGACCTGGGAGGCGTTATCGTCAACGACTTCATCGATATGCGTCGCGAAAAGAACCGCCGAGGACTGGAACGGGCTTTGCGCGATTCGATGAAACGCGATCGCGCACGTACGAAGATTCTTCGGATCAGTCCCTTCGGTTTGATCGAGATGACACGTCAGCGAATCAAACCGGGGCTGAAAAGAAGCCTGTACGAAGAATGTCCTTGCTGTGTTGGTCGCGGCATGGTCAAAACCGACGAAAGCATGGCCCTGGACGTCATTCGCATGCTGCTCCTGGCATTGCAACAGCCGCGATGCAAAAGCGTCACGGTACGCGTCAACGAGAAAGTCGCTTCGTTCCTCAATAATCAAAAGCGGCGTGAATTGAGCGAACTGGAAGGCGAAGGCAAACTCGATATTCGAATCCTCGGAAGCGAAACCGTCTTTCCAGAGCATCTGGAGTTGGACTGTCGTGACGAAAAAGGAAACGAAGTGCGGTTGCCGATCAAAACCTGACACGATGCAAATCGTTTAACCGCAACGCCAACGGTGTGCGCGTCTTCCAGAGCGACTGGACATCACGTTCCCTCCAAAGAAAAACCGCGAAGTTGTCTTCGCGGTTCTTGTTCGTCATTCGATTAGTCAAACTTGGTCTCAATCGCGTCGAAGAATCTGTCGACGAGGCTAATTTTCGATGACAAGCGATTGCGTTCGGCTTCGCCATCTGGATCAAATGCCAGCCGCCAAACGCTGGCCCAGTCCTCATGCGCGTTAAACGTGGAAAACGGTTCGGCGAAGATGGATGACTGATTGCGATACCACCATTGGTTATCACCCGAGACTTCATAGAATCGCAAATCATCTGGTCTTTCCTGAGTCCATCCGCTCAAGTTCAAGAACGAGTGGAACAGCCCACTTTCTGCAGGCAGGACAGCCGTGATTACTTCGGCGGTTGCCCAGCTATGAGCGAATTCACGTGGTACCTCCAACACACGCAGTTCGTTCTCAGATGCGTTGGTTTCGTCCCACTCCGAAAGGGTGATTCGGCGTTCTTTTCGTTCGACAACTTCATACTGGCCAGTTGAAGGATTTAGTTCGTAGCTGCGGACGGTGATCAGAGCGTTCGTACCGATGCGAGGTGCTGAAGCAAGACTTCTGGCTTTCACAAACACGACCGGTTCGGTTGCAACCGAATCTTTCAAGAGTCGCGTGTTTTCCGTTCGCAACTGAAGTCGTTCAAAGGCTTCGTCGATGACTTCAATCTCAGCGTTCGTCCAGTTGCTCGTCGAGTTACGGAAGAGAATGATTGCGTCGACTCGTTCAAGTCCTGGTTGCGTGTCGTTTGCGAAAGAGAGCAATCGGTCTTCACCGCTGCCGCCACGTAATACATCTGCGGCACCCGTTCCACCCAGTAGGCTGTCATCGCCACCGTTTCCGAATAGTTGATCCGATCCTGCGTCACCGAACAGGTAATCGCCATTGTTTCCGCCATTCAGAATGTCGGCTGCGTTACCGCCACGAAGAACGTCGGAGCCATCGCCGCCATAAAGAGTGTCAAATCCCTTTTGTCCCAGGATCGTATCGTTTCCAGCCTGACCTTGCAGAATGTCGTTTCCGTCGCCGCCAAACATGTCGTCATTGCCGTTGCCGCCAAAGCCCATGTCATTGCCGCCATCGCCGCTGACGGTGTCGTTGCCGGCACCGCCTAACAACTGGTCGTTTCCAAGGCCACCAAAGACTGAATCGTCTCCGTCGTCACCGGCAACCATATCATTGCCAGAGCCGCCGAACAATTGATCGTTCTGGGCAAGTCCCGCAACGAAATCGTCTCCCGAACCACCATCGGCGAAGTCGTCACCGTTGTCGCCAACGATGGTGTCATTACCAGCGCCACCGAACAACCGGTCGTTCGAATTGCCGCCCCGAAGGTGGTCGTCGCCGAAATTCCCCTCAATCCGGTCAGCACCATCGTCACCGCCAATTGAGTCATTGCCGTTGTTACCGTAGAGGACGTCATTGCCGAGATTCCCACGAATCGCGTCATCGCCGTCGCCGCCCGAAATAGTGTCGTTGCCGCCGTTACCAAAGAGTGAGTCGTGACCGCCATTGCCGTTGATCACGTCGGGGTCGTCTCCGCCAACGACCATATCAGATCCCAGTCCGCCACTAATTGTATCTGCACCCGGCCCGCCAAAAATCTCGTCATTGTTGTCGTCCCCATTGAGCGCGTCATCGCCGGCATCTCCATACAGCTGGTCGGCACCCGCACCACCATTGATCAGATCATTGGCGTTGCCGCCATGCAGAATATCATTACCCATGCCGCCAAAAATCTGGTCGTTGCCATCATTTCCAAAGATGTTGTCTTTGCCTTCATTACCATGAATGATGTCATTGCCATCCTGGCCAAAGATTTCGTCATTGCCACTACCACCAATGATGTGGTCGGGACCGGAGAAACCGAAAATCGTGTCGTTGCCGGCTCCGCCATTAACAAAATCGGCACCTTCTGCTGCAAAGATGTTGTCGTTACCACCATCACCAAAGATCGAGTCGCCGCCAGCACCACCATAGAGGTTGTCGCTCCCGTCGCCACCGATCAGCACGTCCATGCCGCCATCACCGCGGAGACCGTCGTTTCCGCCGTTACCGGTGAGACGATCTTCTCCATCACCACCCTGAAAACGGTCGACGCCCGATCCGCCAAAAAATTGGTCATTGCCACCTTCGCCGAATGCCGTCGTTGAAAACATTGTGGCATTGAAGAAAACATCGTCTCCAAGACCAGCGTTGAAGACAATTTCCGATACGCTTGACTGGGAAAATGTTTGAAAGTCGATCCCTACCAGATTCACGATCAGGTCGTCGTTGCTGGCAATTCTGACGTTGCACGTGTCAGCTGCTGCGGTGCCGTCGACCGTTACGATGCCTGTTACTGCATCGAAAGTGATACCAGCCAGCAATTGGCGAGGCTCGAGGGCACCGTAGCTCATCGTGGCTTTGTGAAGTGAAGTGCGGCGGCGAGCTTTCTTGTGATCAAACAACAAATGCGACAACTGCGAGGCGATACAATTCATGGCTAAATCCAAGCGAATAGGAAACTGATCTGTTCCAAAATGAGGGCAGAAGAGTACCGCTGGCTGCTTCGCGACCAAAAATACTCCCATCTTATGTTTTAGTTAGAGCCCCCCAAGGTTGCAAACAAACGCTTCAAAAACAGGTGATTTTGTCGCCAAAAACCAGTCGCCAAAGCGGATTTATTGTCGACAGAACAGTTTTGACAGAATCGACCCGCTATCGGTTAAAGTCGCTAGCAAGCCCGGAAAATGGGAATTATCAGCAAACTTTACCAAACTTAAGCGGAGTCTGCTGACGATGGCAACAGTAGGCGGTGTTAGTGCGCCGACCTATCGATTCAACTCGTCAACTCCTGACGAGGCGCCAGGTGCAAACAGTTTATACAGATAGATGTTGATCAAGGAAGATCGCATGAAGATATTATCAAATTTGCCGTTTTCAATTCGCATCAGCGTTTTGGCCCCCATCTTTTTGGTCATGCTGTTTGCGGTTCAGGTGTCCGTCGAGGCACAAGATTCAAAATGGATCTGGTCGCCCAAATCGAACGTTGGCAAGCATCAACGAGCTGAATGTTACTTTCGCAAGAAGTTTACGTTGGTTCGTCCTGAAAAATCTCAGTTGACGATCGCTGCCGGCGATCAGTATGAGCTTTACATCAACGGACGAATTGCCAGTAAAGGCGCATCATACGGGTCTCCTACCGAATTGGATGTGACTTCCTTCTTGCAGCCTGGCGTTAATCTGATTGCGGCCAAAGTCGAGCATATTGACGGCGATCAAGTTGGCTTGGCACTGAAACTCAGAGTCAAGGAACGAAGTGAAACCAGGTGGCGCAGCCTCGTAACTGATGAAACCTGGAAATCACGGTTACGTGAGGTCGAATCATGGAAGACTTCGACGTT
>CAMYNE010000075.1:0-10073 GCA_947259675.1 uncultured Pirellulaceae bacterium | reverse complement strand
GGCTGGCGGCTCAACAGATCCAGTCAGCTGCATCGATCAATACCCGTTCGAACTCCGCCGCTAGCCAAACCACCAACGCAACTCCGCAACGAGACTCGAAGACTATCGCCGCAAAATCAGCGAGCACCACAAATGCAGTTACAGAATTCGACCGGGAAACCGTTACGCCGAGCGTTTCTACCGCGGAACAAAAGGAAATTGCCGATCGATTCGACGTCAGCAATGAATTCACTGTTCAGCAAGTGATGCAGGACAGCGAAACAGGCTCGTTGATTGCGATGACATTTAATGAGTTTGGCAAGTTGTTGGTATCGCGCGAAGGCGGACCACTCTTGATCGCCGATCTTTCCAAGCCCGTGAATGACCCGAATCGGATTCGCGTTCTTTGCGATCAAGTGAGCACTTGCCAGGGAATCCTGACCCTCAACGGTGATGTATTTGTTACCGGAAAAGGGCCAAGTGGTTTGGCACTTTATCGTCTGACCGATGCCGACAAAAACGGCGTGATGGAAGCGACTCAAACGCTTCTCAAATTCACGGGTGAGCTCGGCGAACATGGCCCGCACGGTTTGGCCCTCGGGCCGGACGGCATGATTTACGTCAACATTGGAAACGCGAGCCAGCTCAACGAAACGATCGCACCGACCAGTCCTTATCGCCATCCGTACGAAGGCGACTTGGTTGCCCGATATGAAGATCCAGGTGGACATGCCAATGGGGTTGTGGCTCCCGGCGGAACGATCGTCCGTGTATCTCTCGATGGATCCAAGATTGAAACAGTTGCAGGTGGGCTGCGCAACTCTTACGACGTGGTGTTCGACAAATATGGCGAACTGTTCGTGCATGACAGTGACATGGAATCGGATATGGGAATGACCTGGTATCGACCAACAAAAATATTCCATGTTGCGGACGGAGCCGAGATGGGTTGGCGAAGTGGTTGGGCGAAGTATCCAGACCATTTTGCGGACCAAACTCCTTCAATTAGTGACACGGGTCGCGGTTCACCGACGGGGGCTGTGATTTATCAACACTTGCAGTTTCCGGCACGTTACCACGAGGCGATGTTCCTGGCGGACTGGTCGGAGGGTCGAATCCTGGCCCTGAAAGCCGAGCCCCAGGGTGCTGGCTATACGGCCAAAGTCGAAGAATTCCTTTCGGGCCGGCCCATGAACGTTTCGGATCTTGCTGTCGGCGAGGATGGAGCCCTTTACTTCTGCACCGGAGGTCGCGGAACCGCTGGCGGCGTCTATCGAGTCGTATGGAACGGTCAAGTTCCAGAGAAGATGCTCAAGTTCCAAAACGACTTGGAGAAAGTCATCCGTCACCCACAACCCAGTTCGTCCTGGGCACGTCAAAACATCGCACAAATCAAGCAGGCGATGGGTGAAACTAAATGGAACAAATCCATCATCGGCGTCGCCGATGAAACGCGAAACACGGTCAAATATCGTCTCAACGCGATGGACAAAATGGTGCTTTACGGACCGTTTCCAGGGAAAGACTCAATGGCCCGGTATGCCGCCGATGAACACACAGAGATCCGTATGAAAGCGGCTCAACTTTGTGGGCTCAAGCGGTCACAACATCATCTCGAGCTGTTGGGGAAATTGGTTGCCGACAAAGAAGCTCGAGTTAGACGAGTCGCCTGCACATCCTTCATTCGACTTGGCGAAACGCCCCCGATGAGTGCACTGACGCCAATGGCTGCTTCAACCGACCGTTTCGAGTCATTGATTGCTCGACGTGCGTTGGAACGAATTCCGCTCGAGCAATGGAGCGAACAAATTCTGGAAGCAGATGACATTCGTCTGTTCATTAATGGATCTCTGGCAATGATGACTGCCTATCCAAGTCTGGATAATTCATACAAGATTCTGGCTCGCTGTAGCCAGTTCATGGAAGGATTTGTAGGCGATGAAGACTTTGTCGACGTGCTTCGAGTCATTCAACTTTCGTTGATTCAAGGCAAGGTCGATCCGGCCAAAGTTCCGGCGTTTGCGAACCGAATCGGAAATGAGTTTCCATCAGGTAACGGAATTATTAACCGGGAACTCAGTCGAATTATGGCTTTCCTGAAAGTCGGTTCGCTCGACGAGCGGATTGTCAACTACCTGAAATCCGACTCGGATTCAGATACAGACAAACTTCACGTAGCTCTGCATCTGCAACTCATTGGCACCCAGTTGTCGGGCGACGAACGTTTGGCTTTGATCGCGTTTTACAAGATGCCACGCGAACTGGACGCTGAATTACTCGAGTTGATGAAACAGGTCGATCAACGTGCGGCCGAAAAACCAGTTCAGAGAACCAAGGCCGTCCGGCTGGGAGTCATCGCGATTCTGGCTCAAAGTGGACATCCAGATGGGATGGAATACTTGCGGCAGCTTTGGCAAAACGAGCCGGAACGACGCGGTGACATCGCGATCGGTCTCGCCCAGGAACCCGACGGACCGAACTGGGCTTACTTGATTAGCAGCTTGCCCGTTATCGACGATTTGACCAGCAACGAAGTTCTCGAAAAGCTGGCATCGGTGTATCGTCGTCCTCGTGATGCCGGCCACTACCGAGCGGTTATCGAATTAGGATTTCGATTACGAGCCAACGGTGCCAAGAATGTCGTGAACTTGCTTGAGCATTGGACAGGCGAAAAGACTGCTTCCAAGACAGAGGATTGGGCGACCATGATGACCCAATGGAAGTCGTGGTTTGAAAAGACGTATCCGAACGAACCCAAAATCGAGCTTAAGCAACAAGCGAAGCAAGGGGATTATTCAACCGAACAGGTGTTGAGCTTTATTGAAACCAACGGACTCGGTGATGCTAACCATGGCAAACAGATCTTTACAAAGGCCCAGTGTGCTCTTTGTCATCGGCTGGGCGCGGAAGGAACTTCGGCCGGCCCCGACCTGACAAACATCGTCCGCCGTTTCTCAACGCGGGAGATTGTCGACTCGATCATTCACCCATCCAACGTCGTTCCGGATCAATATCGTTCCATGACGATTTTGACAACGGATGGAGAGACCTTCAGCGGAATGGCGACGGAAGATAATTCAGGTTCCAGGCTGGTTTTGCAAGCCGACGGAAAGCGCGTACGAGTCGAGAACGAAAGTATTGAAGAGATCAAGGAAACGGACGTTTCGTCAATGCCGGCTCGTTTGCTTGACGGTTTGTCGATGCAAGACGTTGCCGATCTGATGGCCTACCTCAATGAAGACGAATCGCAACAGACAATGATCCAAAGCAGTTCGGATGTTCGCTAACGGAAACAGGTCTTCACGAACGCGTTAGCAGGTTCAAAAAAAATTGACCACGCAGTTGGTGTTCTGACACCTGGGGGCCTGCGTGGTCTTTTTATTTTGGAGCAAAATCCAGGCAACTTGGGGGCCTGATCTACACATAGAGTAATGAATCCTCTGCCTTCGAAATTCCTTGTTCGGCATTCGCAATTCCAGTCACGAAATGTCGGAATATCGAATGTCGATCAAGGAATTATGAATTTTGAAGTTATCGCTATGCTAAGTCAGTAGGCCGGAACGAGCCGTGCGCTGTTCCGGACAGCCGAGTTTACCGCGATGCGATGCCGGAACGGCGCAGAGCTTGCTCCGGCCCACAAAAGGTCCATACCCCTGCCGCGTCTTTCTTTGCGCTGCTTTTGTCGTGGATCACATTGAACTAGAATACTTCACTTAGCATCGAAATTCGTGAGAGAAGTTTCTCGGGCGATTTCATTAGATTCGATTGTTTGACGGAAACTGTATGTCAGGTTTTTCTGATTCTGCGACGACGCTGAAGGCACTCCGTGCGGTGGTTCAAGAATTTATCGACGAACGCGATTGGAGCCAGTTTCATACGCCCAAAAACCTGTCGATGTCTCTTGCCGTCGAAGCGGCTGAGTTGATGGAACATTTTCAGTGGTTGACGCCGGATGAGTCTCGCCAATTATCAGCTGATAAAATCGCTGAGGTGAGCGAAGAGATGGCCGATGTCTTTTGTTACTTAATGTCGATGGCCAACGAGCTGGAAATTGATTTGGCGGAGGCATTCGAAAAAAAAATGAACAAGAACAGGATGAAGTACCCTGCCGTCGAGTTTCGTGGCCGGTTTGGACTAGACGATCCCCGCCCCGTTTCCGAATGAGCGTGGACGCAATACGAACGAATTTATAAGAGCTCAAGAATGAAGAGACCTCGAATCGCGATGCACTGGCAGATCCTCTTCGGCATGTTCGCGGGGGTCATCTTCGGATTTCTGGCGGCCAAGTTTGGAGCTCAACAGTTCACGGTCAACTGGATTAAGCCGTTTGGTGCAATCTTCATCAACTCATTGAAGCTGATTGCCATCCCGCTGATCGTGGTATCGCTCATCAAGGGCGTTTCCGACCTCAAGGATATTGCCAAGCTTTCCAGAATGGGGTTAAGGACCGTTTTGCTTTACTTGTTGACGACGGTTGTCGCTGTCACTCTGGGGCTGTTGATTGTTAACGTTGTACGACCAGGTGAAAAAATCAACCAGGATACGCGTGACAAGCTTCTGGAAAGTTACGAAGGCGACGCTGGCCAGAAGATCGAGGTCGCGGCAAACCAGAAAGAGAAAGGCCCTTTGCAACCTCTGGTTGATCTGGTTCCAGATAACGCTGTTTCAGCGGCTTCGTCGAATCGCAATATGTTGCAGATCATCTTTTTTGTGGTGTTCTTCGGGTTGGGGTTGTTGTTGATTTCGCCTGAGCAAGCGAAGCCGGTGAAAGACTTTTTTGATGGGCTCAACGAAGTTATCTTGAAGCTCGTCGATTTGATCATGTTGACTGCGCCCTATGGCGTGTTCGCACTGTTGGCGACCCTGGTCGTTGAAATTCAGAGTCCCGACCTGCTGTTAGGTCTGCTCTGGTATTCGGCTTGCGTCGTGTTCGGACTGGCCTTGATGGTGCTGGCCTTTTATCCCGCGTTGGTCATATTTTTCACGGGAAAAAGCTATTCGTTCTTTTTTAAAGGCATTTCGCCCGCTCAATTGTTAGCCTTTTCGACGAGTTCAAGTGCTGCGACTTTGCCGGTAACGATGGAACGAGTGGAAGAACATCTTGGCGTTGAAACCGAGGTTGCCAGTTTTGTATTGCCGATCGGTGCGACAGTGAACATGGACGGAACCAGTCTCTATCAAGCGGTTGCGGCAGTGTTCATTGCCCAGGCGTATGGGATGCAACTGGATCTTTATCAGCAGCTAACCATCGTCTTGACGGCCACGCTCGCGTCGATCGGATCGGCGGCTGTACCCGGTGCGGGCATGGTTATGTTGGTGATCGTCCTGGGTGCCATTGGGGTTCCCGAAGCGGGTTTGGCGCTGATCTTTGCGGTTGATCGTTTGTTGGACATGTGCCGCACGACCGTCAACGTCACCGGTGACGCGACGGTCAGCATGCTGGTTGCCAAGAGCGTTGGGATGCTTGGCGAACCGCATGTCAAAGAATGGGATGACGAGTACCACCCTGAAACCGTCGATTAGCCGCTTTCTCGGATAAAAAGAGTATCAATGCGGATAGCGTTGCATGATCAGTGCTAAGTTTTTGACGAACGTTGTTTTGCATTTCAAAGAGCGCAAATACTGACAAAAAACGACCTCAATAGTCGCCTTGTCTGCCCAATTTTCGCATTTTTGCGAATACTCGCTAGCAACTGATTGTCTTCACGAAAAAGCATTTTTTGACGTAGCGTTACTTGCCGATGCATGAGAATGTACGCCCCCAACAACTTGTTTTTGGTTGTCTCCGTTCAGTTGGCAACGATAAAAAGGGGAGACCAGCATTAACAAACCGGGAACAAAACGCATTTTCAACCGAAAATGAATCTCCATTTACACACTTCAAACCGGAATTATTGCAAACCGGCATATTTGTAGACCGTTTTTTCCATCAAATGACATACTCCGATCTTGCCACGAAGTATGATCTTAGTGAAGACGATTGCATAAAAAGATACAGTTACGCCACAAAGCGACTTCTTGAAGTCCTAAAAATAATGGACTCCAAAATTGAAAAAGATAAAAATAACAAGTATCTAAAGCAAGTCCAAGAAAGATCCGGAAGTCTCCCAAAAGGTCAAAAATGGTACTTATTAAACAAATTATTCGGCTTACTTCCATCCGAAATCGCTGAGCTGGAGGGACTGGATAAAAGAAATAGCTCCGTTAGGCAGTTGATAATTCGTGTAAGTGACCAACTAAAAGCCGGGGAGATTAAATTAATTGAAGTCTCCGAGCAAGAATCCGCCGCCGCCAAAGCCCGCCTGGATGAAGTCCGCAAAAAACGCCGGGACCGCCACGCTAGTAAGAAAATCCAATATAAATAAGTGCTTATAAAAAACAAACTCCATATAATAATAATTATTCAAAAATTGAAGTAAAATCACTGAGCCATATACGGTCTACCTAACTAACCAAAATTCCTGGGTATTCAGAGGGGCATAAAAATATTTTACCCCAAGAATTTTTTACCGGCTCGTGTAAAATCAATGGTTTAACTGACAATGGGTGGGGATTGATGCAAATTTCACCCCATCTCGTCTATTTGATGTCCCCGCAACCGTGCGCCCTTCCCTTATAAAATCGGGAGGGGGCAATATGGGTAGCGTTTTTTCGTGATGAGGATCTGCAACCGGTCATGCTAAACAGCATTGCCTTATCCGGTGCAGCAATTCAAGTTTTTTTCGAACCCACTAAAAAAATACATTACTACGGCTCAGAATGGATAGCCAATGCCAATAAAAAGATTATTCGCATACGCGGGCTTCGGATTAAAATATTTTATTTCCTACTGCTACTTCATTTGTATCAGTTCTTGCCCAAGCGCAATGCAGACATAACCTGTCTGTCGATTACGATTGTCAAATGCTCTTCTGGAAAGCTGCATGCTCCGCCGGTAAAAACGATACGCTCTGATGTTTGCTGGTGACCTCAGGTATCAAACACAGCAGGTAGCAGGAAAGCTTGCCAACATCGCAGCAAGGCAAGACTACACTGGCAAGATTTTATCTAATGGCCACCCCGGCAAGTTTCACCAAAATAGAGCACCACTTGAGAGTGTCTTATCAAGCTGATCAACGTCATCGGCCATATTCGCTCTGCTATCCCCTGGAGCATAAAGCTCTTTGATACAGAGCATACTTTCAGGCGAGTCTTGATTTATTTACCAAAGCTCTTCTTTGCTTAGATCATCTATGTATGCAAGTAATATTTAGTTTAAATTAACTCAGTAGAAATGTTCAATCTAGTTGCCGCATTCTCCCGATAAGTCACATTTGGAGGTGATCATTGTTTAATTTGGCCGATTATGAATTAAGACACACTGCTTTGTCTAAAAAAAGGAAAATAAGTAGTGCTTTTCTCCTCTGTTTATAGTAAAGGAAGTACTGCTTTTCTTAAAAAAAATATAAGAGGTAGATATGGCCAAGATACCACAACGATCACTATTTAACTGGAATGCAATTGAGGCAAAATCTGATTTAGAGCGCTTCTATTTAGTTCGAGATAATCTTCCTGACGAACAAATAGTCATCGCACTTGAAAAAAATCGAGGTAAGGGTAGAGACGACTTTGCCGTGCGGGCCATGTGGAATGCAGTGCTGTCAGGTATCGTATTTCAGCATGAATCGATTGAATCCTTAATAAGGGAACTTTCACGAAACCCGAGTTTATTGGAGGCCTGTGGTTTTGATCCGACTCCGATAACAAAGCAACCTGAAGCCAGACTTGAACGTGATGAGAAAACCGGTAAGATGAAAGTGATCCGAACCGCGGCCCCGGCGCCATATTATCAAGTGCCGATGAGTTGGAATTTTTCAAGATTTTTAAAAAATGTGATCGAGTTAAAAGATGAGCACGCAATGATATCGGAAATGGTGCGCCGACTTCGTGAAAGCTTAATGGGTGAATTACCGGATTTTGGCAAGCACCTGGGCTATGATGGAAAAGCTATAGACAGCTACAGCACGGGGCAAGAAAGCAGAGAAACCGGACATACATCCGATCCTGACGCGAATTGGGGTAAACATGAGACTTCGGGATTCGATAAGGACGGCAACCTGTGGAAAAAGGTTAAGAGTTGGTTTGGCTATGGTTTACATTTGATAGCGGATACACTTTATGAAATCCCTGTAGCTTTTAGCGTGACAGCGGCATCTGCATCGGAGCCCGTTGAGCTTGACAGCCTGCTTCAGAAGAGCTTTGAGCAGACGCCTTCACTGGCTGAGCGCTGTGAAGATTTTTCAGCCGACAGGGGTTTGGATAGCGGCGGTATAAAAGCCATGTTGTGGGATGATTACCGAATTCGACCCATGATAGATATTCGAGAGCTGTGGCGAGAAGAAAAAAATGAGCCGGGATATGATCCTGAAAAGCCTATTACCAGAGCTTTGTTTGCTGAGCGTGTGGATACCATTGTTCATACTGAAAAAGGTAACCTGCATTGCATCTGTCCTGTAACCGGTGAACAACGCGATATGGCTTTTCAAGGCTTTGAAGCCGATCGAAATACATTAAAGTATCGTTGCCCCGCGGCGGCATATGGTTTTCAATGTCAAGGCCGCAAAGAGTGCTCAGCATTTGGGAAAGTTAATCCTGGTGCGTATGGGCGCAGTATTCGAATCAATATTACCAAAGAAGATCGGCGAATTTTTACACCGACTCCTCATGGCAGCCCGAGCTGGGAAAGGATCTATAATCGGCGCTCATCTTTGGAACGGATCAATAACCGGATCGATAACAGCTTCGGATTTGAAAAGCATTATATCCGTGGCGGGGCGAAGATGCAGACCAGAGTTGGTTTAGCCATAGCGGTGATGATGGCGATGGCGCTTGGCCATGCAAGGGCCGGTCGCATTGGGCAAATGCGTTCTCTTGTGCGTCCGGTAGACAAAGCAGCCTGACAATATTATGAAAGTTAAGTCAAGTATAAAACCAGAAAGACTCCGGCGGGGTGATCTATGCCTATAAAGCGGTCACTTTGGCCAAAAGAACCCATAAATTTAGATTATTTAATAAACATTATTCATCAACAGGAGGCCCGTGCCATTCCCCCTGCCCGGGCCTCCGAGACGGCTGCTGAAAAATGTGACAGCGCAAATCTCTCTCCATTGATCATACTTGACATACTGAAGTGGTTTTGCCATTATCGCTGCCTTAAATAAAACATTGTGAGTAATATTTCACCGCAGAGATCGCAACGATCCCAGAGAAAATCATAAGAAAATTAAATAGCTGATCTTAATTAAGATCTTTGAAAAAATCACAAGAAACGATATTTTATTTTAAAAAGCCTCTGCGAGCTCAGTGTTCTGCGGTTAACTAAAGCTCTACCATTGGCAAAGTTTCTTTCTCGATCATACTGGACGCTCGCGGCCGGAAGCAGAAATTATTAGGGAATTCGCTAACCCGTCATAAGTCATTCTATATGACTTCATACTCTAATGAACCACAGTTAGCCCAAACCATACAACTTAGGGAGGATATATGATTACCAACGAGCTGGTTGCGCACCACGCAACCTTGAGACAACTTTATGCCCGGTCTGAAAATGACCCGAACGCATTTGAAGAATTCACCCGCCATCTGATTGTCCATCATACCATGGAAGAAAAATACTTTTATGACCTTTTAAAAGCGATACCGGATGCAGAACATGATTCATTGGAGGCAGTCAATGAGCATCACATCATTGAACTGATCATTAAAGATGCAGAGGGATTCCCACGTGAACACGAGCATTTTCCGATAAAGATCGAAGGCCTGGGGGAATATACTAATCACCACCTGGATGAGGAGGAGATGGAGATATTCCCGTTGGCCCAGCAAGTCATGTCTGCCGAGGTTCTTGATACCCTCGGCAAACTGTTTGTCGAAGCCAAAAACCTATTACTGGGGATTAAATTGCCTGATGTTCCCGGTGCCATTGCCACGCAAGCCGCCAAGTCGCTCCCTGGCTTTCAGCCGGCTGTGAGCGGCCCAGCCACGACCACTGCTCACGGCCTGGGTATCGGAAGTTTGAAAACTTGAGCTGAATTAAATTTTAATTGTCTTGTAGC